>BNVB01000102.1 GCA_025997795.1 Spirochaetia bacterium
TGCTGTTCAAAAATGATAGTCAAAATTTGGACATAGCCGGTATTACTAATATAAATAATAATCAGGTAACTATCACCACTGCAAACAGCGGCAATATAACGCAGAGTGGAAACCCAATACTAACCGGGACTGGGACATTTACGGTAAACAGTGTCGGAGTGATAACGCTGAATACACAGAACAACAAGGTGCAAAAACTGGAGATAACCGGGGCCGGCGGAGCGGTGCAGTTTAAAAATGATGGTCAGAATTTGGAAATAGCGGGTATTAGCGGAGTAGGAAACAACGCGGTAACTATCACCACGACAACCAGCGGAGGGGTAACGCAGAGCGGTATAATAACAACCGGGGCTGGGACATTTACGGTAAACAGTGTCGGAGTAATAACGCTGAATACACAAAACAACAAGGTGCAAAAACTGGCAATAACCGGGGCCGGCGGAGCGGTGCAGTTTAAAAATGACGATCAGGATTTGGAAATAGCGGGTATTGTTACAAATGTGACAACACCACGTGATGTAACAATCACCATGACCGGAACAAACGGGGTAATCAATGTTACCGGCACCATTCAAAATGCCGGTACGGTAGCCCTGACATCTGCTAATGCTAAAAATATTACTATAGGTGCGGCGATCTCAAATATCACCCGCCTTGAGTTGATAGCCGGAACAAGCGTTTCTCCCGGGAATGTAGAAATAAATGCAATTGTAACAGTAACAGGAAATGGAACAGAAGGGAGTGGGACTGGCGGATCGGCTATTTATGTCAGCGCAGGGACTTTTTCGGGAAGTGGAAATATTACACCCGGTACCGGTCAACTCTGTCTGTATATAAATCTTATGTCGTACACCGGCACTGTCGCTGGAAACCGTTTTCACTTACATCCCCGGAACAATGGAGATGTGATTTATCGGAAAGGATTGGATGGCAGCGGAACGCCTCATGGTATTGCGTCTCCTTATTTATACATACAGTCAGATTTGAATATTGGTACAACTCTTAATGTATCTGCGGGTACGAACAAAAATATTTATATTATTGATGTGGGCGATACAGTCACTGATCCTTCTTACTCCAGAAATGTTACGTTTAATAATAACGGAAGCAGCGGTACCGGCTTTATTGAGTTTCGGGGCGATTATGGTTCCAGCGGAGCGCTTACCCTTAATCCCGGCACAAGCGGGGTCCGGCTTGCCGCCGGCGCGGCGATAGCTTTGGCCGGTCAGCCTTTCTCCCTGCCTGCTGCGCTTCCCGGAACCAGTAAAAACCTTACCCTTCTGGGAACGGGAACAACCAACGCCAGTATTACTGCTGCGGACATTACCCTGGGCGGTACGGTTAATGGGACAACGGCGGGCAATAATAATTTACTCCTGGATGTTAGCAGCGTCGCAGGCTATACAATTTCCGTTACCGGTCCTGTGGGCGGTACAGTCCGTCTGGGTGATATAGAAGTCCGCAGTGTAAATACTGCTGCCAATGCGGTTACCTTCGGCGCAGTTACCGCCAAGAGTTACACCCAGACAGGGATGGGCGGCACAGGGGGAACCGGATCTACCCTTTTTAGCGGTGCTCAAAACTATTCCGGTAACTTCGCTTTTACAGGCGCAGCCCTGACAATAAACAACGCTATGACTGTCGGCGGATCAACAACCATTACCAATAGTCAAACTTTTACCAAAGCCGTCGCCGGAGGAAACATCAGTTCAACCGGCGCTTTTACCCAGACAACAAGCTCCGCAGGGACAAGTCTGATGGGAGCCGGTATTACAACTACCAATGCCGCCATTACCTTTCAAAATGGTCTGCAAATTACCGATTCCATTACCTTTAGCTCCGGGAATGGAAATGTAACTCTGCCCGCAGCAGTTACCAGCAGCGCAGCTAATCAAAATTTTACGGTTAGTTCCAGTAACACTAGTACTTTATACCTTGGAGGAACTACCACTACCGGAGATATTATAAACATCAGCGGCAGTTTCAACCGATCCGGTCCAAGCGAGGTCTATGGGGACATTGTAGCCGGAACAAACTCGTCAGTTGCCTATAGAATAGAATTTAGCGGTCCGGTACTCATCAGAACCAACAGCAGCGGAATTAAACTTGACGCTTCTACTGTGCCAGGTACCGGAAACATTGATATCGCCGGTTTTATTGATGGAAACACAAAGAATCTTACCCTAACCGCATCCGGGGATATTAACGTATCCGGGAAAGTCGGCGTTGCAGCCGCTGCTGATACTACCGGCACATCCCGGCTGGGCGCGCTCAATATTACTACCGCCGTTAATGCCACCTTTAACGGAGCTGTCTGGGCAGCGAGCTTTACCCAGGCCGCCGGTACAAGTACCACCTTTAACGGCGCTCAGGACTATACCGCTGGTTTCTCCTTTACCGGAAATGCATTAACGGTAAAGGACGCTCTTAACACTGATACGGATGCTGCTACCGATGGCGGACTTGCTGATGGTGCGATAAGCATTACCGGGAACTTTACCGTTGGTCCAACAACCGGCAACATCCTTCCGGGCGGACCCGGGGGAACGCTGACGGTTACCGGCGATACCACCAACAACGGAACCATCACCGCCGGGCCTCTTACAACAGATGGCAGTACCGCTATTACCTTTAATGGAAATTACAATGGAAACGCTGGTAATCTAATCGGGAACAGTACAGCTTATCACCGGATACTGTTTTACGGTAATGCGCATCTTGGGAAATTTACCCATAATGGGGATATTGTTGTTCTTACTGGAACCTCGCACAATCTTAGTCAGAATTTTACTGCCGCCGATTGGACAGCAACGCCCAGAAAGACTTTGGGCAGAGTTGAGATTAGCGCGGGTAATACCGTTACTCTGTCATCAGATATTTTCCAGGATTCGGAAAACCAGCCTGCCAGCCCTACAGGTTACGAACGCATTTTGCTTTTAGCCGGTACGAACAGTATTCTGAATACCGGCTCAGGATCTACCTGGGTTATGGGGCAAAATCAAACGCCTCCAACTAATACTATTACTATCAATAGTAATACCCGGCCTTTTGAAAACGGTTTCTACGGTTATAATGGAGATATTGTAATAAATGATGGCGCTAAATTAGAAACCGTCGATTTTTATAATGATCAGAATCATAAGGTAATACTTCCCGCAAGCGGCATGGCCAATATTGAAGCCTCCAGGCATGTATACTTGCAGGAATCGTTTCTTCCAACCTTGCCGGGAACCCTTACCAATTCTACCCTTACCATGACGGGAGTCGGAAATCTTGAAGTGCGTAATACTGCCAGTGTACCTCAGGCAAATATCGGCAATTTTATCGCAAATGGTACTACCACTGTTTTGTCGAACCTTAACATCCGGGGAAATGTTGATATTGATAGTACCCTTAACGGCGGATCATCTCGGATACATATATTTCCACAAACCAATTCCGATCCCGGTCTTAAATGGGAACAGCATTCAGGCGGTACTTTTAATTATGGAGCCAGTACAGTTGAATTCGGCGACTCGTCATATCTCGGCCACACATACATCATTAAAGGCTCAAATACTACATGGTACGATTTTGTCTGCCATGAAACCAAGGCAGTACTCAAATTTTCCAACTGGGCGACAGTTGGAAATGCCCATACAATATTTCACCGCTTTGAAATAATACCGAGCGATAGAAGCGCCACGGCAAATTCCATAATACTTACCCGAGAAACGCTTTATAATATGCCGATGCCGCCATATCCCAATCCCGATGCTAGTATACCCTGGATTCCTCCATCAACGGTAAATGAATATTTCTGGTCCTTTACGCTGGGTACCGCTGCTACCATGGACATAAACTATGTGGTAATTGAGTGGAGTTACTCTAGTACCAAGATTCCTGTGCCAACAGATGCAGGAAGCGGCGGTACCAGCTGGTATGTTTCCGCGTGGCCTTATGTGCTTATTGATGAAAATAACACCCCCGGTAGTACTACAGTTCCAGGTACCGGGTTTTATGCCCATCTTGACGATACTAACAACCGCTGGAATGTAGACTGGTTTGTCTATAACAATTTTTTCTATGGGTTTACCGAAGATTCAGACCATAACGGCAAGATAGATCGTCTGCGTCTGCAGTCAGCCTTTGAGCTTAACGGCAGTTTCACTGACTTTAGTGTTACCGTTCGCGATTACGATACTGGTACACCCTACGAAGTGACTGGTTATAGAAGGGTACAGGAAGACCCAACCTTCGGGTCTTATGATCTGGATTCAATATATGTATTTCTTAAGGAAAAAGCCTATACCGATACCGGGGCAACGCTCTACTGGCAAATAGATAAAAACGAAAGCCTTAAAGACCGGGCTTCGGAGAAAACAATTATTGGCAATCCACCGCCAAGAAATTCCACCGATCCCGCTCAAGATAAAGGTATTACCCGGCGAATTACACCAAGCGAAGTTCAGGCGGGCATCCGGGGGGGTGCGGACACAGCCCCGCCGCGTATTACCTATGCCCTGGCAATTCCCGGCAACAGTGAGGTTTTTTTCCAAATGTCGGAACCGGTGTCCACAGGGGACATAAAAGTAGACGTTACTTATTTCTCAATTTCAGGCTCCTCACCTAACGCCATTAATAACAAAGAATTTACTTTTCCCCTGGGTTCGGGAAATTCCTATGACCTTACAGAACTGGCAGTCGGTACCGATACCTATAAATTTACCATCAGTGATGTCTACGATCTGGCGGCACCAGCAGAAGATCTGTGCAGCCCCGCTCCCAGCAGGCCATACTTTTATATGTATCCCCACCCCAAATATCCGCAAAATTATAACTACGATGATCAAAGTGGCGGAGTTGGTCTATATGCCTTCCAGGAATATGTTCCACTAAACGGAAACACGCCGCCGCTTTCACCGCCGCCAGCTTATCCATTGCTGCCTACCACCACCTGGATATTCCAGGGCCAACAACCCAATCCACGCAATACCTCTTACGATCGGGGTTCAGGCAATCCAGCGGCAGAAGACCACCGGGCTACGGATGTCCTTATTTCCGTACCGCCTGTTAAAATAGACGACACCCAGTACTTTGTCTGGCCTCTCTGGGCAAAATATGATCAAAGAGCCGATCCCGGCACATTTACTGATTTTGGCCTTCCCGGTGGAGGTTATGGCTACATGGGCCCTTCGGGGGGAACTTCTATCGAAAGTGATGTTATCTGGGATTTTACCGGTAAACGTTTTCTGGAACGGGATGACATTGTTATGCAATCGCGGGTCGGTGATGGTCTTGCGGCTAGTCCCAGTCTGGTACATGTCTTTAATATACCGGATACCTATAGGGCTGCCAGAGTACACGGATCAACCGGGTTATGGTATCCGGGAACAGCTGTTAGCCCAAATCCGCCGTTTGTTAATCTGGTCCCCGGGTTTTATTCACCGACTCCGCCGACAGGAACATCATTAGTTCTCTCCGGCGGTACCCAATTGTTTAACACTCCCCCAAGCATTTTAAAGAAGGCCGAGTTTCCGGAAAAGGGTATGGTGGAATTCCTTTACCACCTGGGCAGCAGTACTCCGCCAGATCTCTTTGCAGCCCGCCTGGACATGGTACCCGGCACCGCCATCCCCGGCGATTGGTACCGCAGGGTTAGACCTTTCAGCTTTGAGGTCCACGACATAACCCGCCAGCGCGGCGGCGTAACCATCCTTAACAATGTCATTAACTCCGCACGGGGGGAACGGGTTTACCTGGACTATACCCTGGAAAAATCCGGCCGGGTTACCATCCAGGTCTTTACCCTTGACGGCAACCTTGTCAAAGTGCTGGAACGAGGCAGTCAGGGCGCCGGAGACCACCGTGTTTCCTGGGATGGTTCCAACAACGGCGGCCGCCCGGTAGCCAGAGGCATGTACTTTATCCGCATCGTAGCACCGGACATTGACGAAATTCGTAAAGTTATGGTGGTTAAGTAAGCGGGCGGGAAGATTTTAATGTAAAGATAATACGAGGTAAAAAATATGATACCCAAAATTATTGATGTTGAAGCGATTGAAAACTATAAAATAAAATTGAATTATGAAACTGGTGAAATAAGGATATTTGATGTTTTGCCATATATTACCGGTACATGGTATAAGGAATTAAAAAATGACAGTTATTTTAAAACAATCCATATAAATTCAAACGGGAAAGGAATTGAATGGGAACATGGACAAGATATTGCCCCTCATGAATTATATGATATGAGTATTTCTATAACTAAAAATATTTGAACAGGAGGCGGGAGCTGCCGTGATATGTGTAGTTACCCTCTAATCTGGACTTATAGACAAAACCGAATTTACGGAGCCTGTAAAAATTTTAGTGTAAACGGTAAATCATAGGGGGACTCTATCTTCCCCATAAATGATTGCAAATTGATTGAGGGCAGCCCCCCAATCCCTAATAGGCATTGTCCACTTTCTGGAAATA
>BNVB01000103.1 GCA_025997795.1 Spirochaetia bacterium
TAAACCGGTGCAGCTATGGAGGTCCGTTGAGGGCAAAGTTCCAGTCCCTGGCGGACCGGATGAATAAGCGGAAGAGTGCAGTAGCGGTGGCCCGGAAACTGGTAACCCTGGCATGGCTATTAATGAAGCGTCGGGAGTACTACAACGGGATAGACCCTGACACGCTCAAGAAGAAACTGAAGTTTTACAAGGTAAGGGGGGAGGAATGGGAGTCTGCTGCCTGACCTAACCGTCAGAGAAAATCGAAAAAAGAATCGATTTTCTCTTGACAAATAACATAGGGGGCGGCTAAGGCGTGCAAAGGGAAAGGAGGGTCCACAACTTTCTTTCCTTCCTTTGTCGCCTTCGGCGCCATCGCGGTTTTTCTTCTTCATTTTTGGTTTTGTGGGTCAAGTTTAGCCTTCAGGGCGGGGTATTCGACCCCCCCCGGCGAATAAAAAAGAGCAAATTTCCCCAACGGAGGCTGGAAGGCCTTGGCCGTCCTTGGAATTTGCATTAATTCCCTGTGCAGGTACATTTCCTAACAAAATAGCACGAATTCGCCCTTCAAGCAAGGAAAAACCCTTGACATATCTTTTTTCATAAATTAGCATTAAATTTATGAGAAAGCCCGTAACTTGGCACGAAAATTGCTCTCTCTCTCTCTCTCTCTCTCTCTCATAGTAGCCCTTTAACAAAAATTCTTTTCCCACTGAACTTGTCCAGAAATTCCTCCGGCTCTATACCGTCTTGTCTGACGGAACCCCGGCTGTCCGCTAAAGAGGAACCCCGGTTTCCTCTAAAGAGGAACCCTTTCCACTCAACCCTTTTTGTCTCAAACCCTGCCATGGCAGGGAAAAATTTATAGAGGAGTAAAGAAATGAAAAAGAAAGTACAGTTTTTACGAGGAGCGGTTTTTACAGCAATTCTGTTTGCTGCGGTTTTATCCTGCGGCGGCGGGGCAGGGGCAGGCGGAGGGATTACCTACACGGTAACGGCGAACGGCAACACAAGCGACCCTACCAACAAGCTGACCTTTGATTTTAGCGATACGGTAGATGGTTTGACAGCAAGTGACATCACTCTGACTAGTGGAACCGGCAGTGTTACCACAGGAACTTTATCGGGGACGGAGCTTCCTGTCACCGTAACAAACGGAGGAACCATAACGGTTAAAATTACCAAAGACGGCGTTGAAAGCACCCCGAAAACTGTTAAGGTGTTTAAGGTATATGCCATCGGCGCCACCGGCCCCGGCGGCGGGATAATTTTCTATGTAAGTCCAGCGAGCTTTGGCCCCGGCAATGCGTGGAATTACCTTGAAGCGGATCCGGCGGATTTAGGAAACTTTACATGGGCTTCCCCGCAACATTTACCTCCTAACGCTCCTCTTACCATATCCAGCACAGGAACCGCCATCGGGACGGGCTATGCCAATACCGCGGCGATACTGGCGGCAGACCCTGACGCGCCCGCGGCAAAAGCCTGCAAGAATTACTCAGGCGGCGGCAAAAACGACTGGTTCCTCCCCAGCAAGGATGAATTGACACAGTTGTACCAAAAAAAAGATGTTATAGGCGGTTTTGGTGCCCTTGGCGAATATTACCAGTCCTCGTCGGAGCGCTTTGTCTCTACCAAGTATTACCGCAGTTTCAGCGTTGACTTCGAGGGTGATGACACTAAGGCTTATCTCATGGGCGTCCGTCCCATCCGCGCTTTTTAACGCGGTAACCAGGTGTATGTTTGTCCACAAAATGCGGACTAAAGTCCGGGCTTTGTGGACAGACTACGGACGAGGGGTTATCCCTGGGCGAGGAATTCCAAAATGTTTTCACTGCCCCATTACCCTCCCCAGTGTAGCCTCTGCCCGCCAAGGCGTATTACTGCATGGCGGGCAGATTTTTCGCCGGGTGACACAAGGCGGCGGATAAAAAAAACATTTTCTGCGTTTTTTACTACTCTGATACAAGCAAGACACATCCCAGACCCCTTATAGATGTACAGGGGGAATTATGCAGACAAACAGAAAGTACAAGGACAGCGTCTTTACGCTGCTTTTTAGCGATCCGGACCGCCTCCGGGAACTCTATAATGCTCTTGCGGGCACTCATTATGATGAAACCACCAAAATAACCATCAATACGCTGTCGGAAGCGCTGTTCTTTGACCGGATTAACGACGTCTCTTTTACGATAGACGATAAACTGGTCGTGTTAATCGAACATCAAAGCACCATCAATCCCAATATGCCCCTCAGGATCCTTTCCTATATAGCCCGGATTTATGAAAAACTCGTCGAAACCAGAAAAATCTACAGCAAAACAAAACTGGGTATACCCCGCCCCGAATTTATTGCCCTCTACAACGGCCTTGAGGAATACCCCGATGAAAGTACCTTGCGACTTTCGGAACTCTTTGAAAAGGCGGAAAACCATGCTATAGTTGATCTGGAAGTTACCGTTCGGGTATATAATATTAACAAAGGGCGGAACCCCGGGATTGAGTCAAAAAGCCGCTCCCTTAAGGGCTATGCCGCTTTTGTCGCCAAAATACGGGAACAGTTACAACAGGGAGATAAACCGGAAAACGCTATAAAAAGCACCGTAGACTGGTGCCTGAAACAGGGAATACTAGGGGACTTTTTAGAGCAATACCGGGGGGTAGTAAATATGATGTATGCTGAATGGAACCTGGATGATGTTAAAGAAGTCTGGTATGAAGATGGCTTAAAAGAGGGTATGGAGAAGGGCCAGGCCCTAGGTTTAGAACGCGGCCAAGCCTTGGGCCTAGAGCGCGGCCAAGCCCTGGCCCGGCAAAACAGAGAAGAAATCGCCCGCAATTTGAAAAAGCTGGGAGTTTCCCTAGATTACATTGCCCAAAGCACTTCGCTTTTACCGGAGGAAATTGCTCGCTTATAATCGCCTTGGCGTGTAAATACTCCGTTGGGAGGGCAATAGGGCAGTGAAAACCAGTTCGAGCATTTTTTTTTATTTTTTTTTGAAATTTTTACTCCAGGGGCTTGACCTTTTTTTTTGTTCTTGATAAACTCGAGTTCCGTGTGATGATTGACTCCTGGTTTTAATCTGCCAGATTTTTTGGAGTCTCTTATAGGAAAAGCAATATAGGGTCATTTTGACCCAAATTGCAGGTGGAATTAACAGTTTCCACAAGGAGTTTGACGAGTGCCTACGATCAATCAGTTGGTCCGTTTTGGGAGAAAGCAAGTTACCTCCAAGACCAAATCCCCGGCCCTGCATTCCTGTCCCCAAAAACGGGGGGTCTGCACCCGGGTTATGACCGTAACCCCCAAAAAGCCCAATTCGGCCCTCCGTAAGGTGGCCCGTGTCAGGCTTTCCCATGGGACCGAGGTAACCGCCTATATTCCCGGTATCGGCCACAACCTCCAGGAACACTCGGTGGTACTGGTCAGGGGCGGCAGGGTTAAGGACCTTCCCGGGGTCAGGTACCATATCATCCGGGGCGCCAAGGATACCCTGGGCGTGGAAGATCGCAAGCGGAGCCGTTCCAAGTACGGCGCCAAACGGCCCAAGGCATAGGCGCCGTATGATACTTTATTGTTTTATGGATTTTATTTATGGGTAGGAAGAAAAAAACGGTGGATCGGGGCATTTTGCCGGATCCCAGGTACAACAGCGTGGTGGTCTCCAAGTTTGTCAACCGCATGATGTGGGAAGGCAAGCGTTCCGTAGCGCTCCGGATTGTTCATGAGGCCCTCGGGCAGCTTCAATCCAAAGTGGCGGAAAAGGAACCTTTGGATGTATTTCTTAAGGCCCTTGATAATGTTAAGCCCCTTGTTGAGGTAAAATCCCGGCGGGTTGGCGGCGCTACCTACCAGGTTCCGGTAGAAATCCGGGAAACCCGGCGGGAAGCGTTGGGAATGCGCTGGATCATCAACGCCGCCCGGTCACGGTCCGGCCGGGGTATGGGCGATCGTCTTGCGGCGGAACTGCTGGACGCGTATAATAGTACCGGTACTGCCTTCAAAAAGAAGGAAGATACCCACAAAATGGCAGAGGCCAATAAAGCCTTTGCCCACTATAGATGGTAATTTAAGGATTCCCTTGGAAACCGGGGTTCTTTTGGAAACCGGGGTTCCAACGGATCCTTATAGTGATATTCCAAACCGATCATCAGTTTTGATGAGACAGGTGGAATGACAAAGCAAATCTGCGCTTGTCTTTTCCCTTCCATTAAAATCTGTCTCTTCGGTTCAAAATGTTTAGGAGGAAGAAGGAATGGCAAAAGACAAATTTAATCGCACTAAGATTCACATGAATGTTGGCACGATAGGCCATGTTGACCACGGCAAGACGACCCTTTCCGCCGCTATCACCATGTACTGTGGAAAGAAGTACGGCGACAAGATCATGAAATTTGATGATATTGATAACGCTCCGGAAGAAAAAGCCCGGGGTATTACTATCAATACCCGGCACCTGGAGTATCAGTCGGAAAAACGGCACTATGCCCATATCGACTGTCCCGGCCATGCCGACTATATCAAAAACATGATCACCGGCGCCGCCCAGATGGACGGTGCGGTTCTTGTTGTATCCGCCCCCGATTCGGTTATGCCCCAGACCCGGGAGCATATTATCCTGGCCCGCCAGGTCGGCGTTCCCAACATCATTGTTTTCCTTAATAAAGTAGACCTGGTAGACGATCCGGATCTTTTGGAAATCGTCGAAGAAGAAGTTAAAGACGTACTTTCCGCCAATGGTTTTCCCGGCAACGAAGTTCCCATTATCAAGGGTTCCGCCTTTAAGGCCATGGAAGACCTTAACAAGGGCGAGGAAACGGAAAATTCCAAGTGTATCCAGGACCTTCTGGATGCCATGGACAGCTACTTCCCCGATCCTGTCCGGGACGACGACAAACCCTTTATTATGCCCATCGAAGACGTATTTACCATCCAGGGCCGCGGCACCGTGGTTACCGGTAAGGTGGAACGGGGTATTCTTAAACTTAACGAAGAAATCGAAATTATCGGTATTAAGCCTACCAAGAAGACGGTTGTTACCGGCATTGAAATGTTTAACAAGCTGCTTGATCAGGCCCAGTCCGGCGATAACGTTGGTACCCTGCTTCGGGGCGTTGAAAAGAAAGAAGTGGAACGCGGCCAGGTTCTTGCAAAGCCCGGTTCCATTACTCCTCACAACAAGTTTAAGGGCCAGATCTACTGCCTTTCCAAAGAAGAAGGCGGACGGCACAGTCCGTTCTTTACCGGCTACCGGCCCCAGTTCTATTTCCGGACCACCGATATTACCGGTACGGTTACATTGCCCGAAGGCAAGGAAATGGTTATGCCCGGTGACAATACAGAGATTTTCGGCGAGCTCATTCATCCCATTGCTATGGAAAAAGGGCTTCGCTTTGCTATCCGGGAAGGCGGTAAAACCGTTGCTTCCGGTCAGGTTATAGAAGTTATTGAGTAAAGCACAAAAACCTGGCCGCTTATGGCGGTCAGGTTTTGTAAGCGGGGAGCGGAGGAATAATGACTAAAGAACGAATTCGCGTAAGGCTGCGCGGTTTCGATGTTGAGTTGATCGATCAGAGCGCAAAATCTATCGTTCAAACGGTGCAGAAGGCGGGAGCCAAAGTAACCGGTCCCATTCCCCTTCCTACCCGGATTAACAAGGTTACGGTGCTTCGTTCACCTCATGTGAACAAGAAAAGCCGCGAGCAGTTTGAGATGCGTACCCATAAGCGGTTGATCGATATTATTAATCCCTCTCCGGAAGTGATGGATTCTTTAATGAAGCTGGAACTTCCTGCTGGAGTGGATGTTGAAATCAAACAATAACTAACGTTATTGCAATTGGAGTAATGTCATGTTGGGTCTTATGGCCAGAAAAGTGGGAATGACACAGGTTTTTGACGATGAGGGTAACCTTGTACCGGTAACGGTACTGCGGGTTGATCCAAATACCGTCATAGCCCGGAAAGAAAAAGAAAAGGACGGCTACCAGGCGGTACTGCTTGGCGTAGGCGAGGTAAAGAAAAATGCCATTACCAAACCCTATGCGGGCCAGTTCCCCGAAGGTGTTAGTCCCAAAAAAACGATAAAAGAATTCAGGGACTTTGAAAAAGAAGTAAAAACCGGGGACACCCTGGGGGCGGATCTTTTTGTTGACTGCCGTTATGTGGATGTTACTGGTACCAGTAAGGGTAAGGGATTCCAGGGCGTTGTACGGCGTTATGGCTTTGGCGGAGGGCGGAAAACCCACGGTTCAAAGTTTCACCGCGAGCCGGGTTCCACCGGACAATCCACCTACCCGCATAAAACGTTCAAGAATGTAAAGCTTCCCGGGCACATGGGCCGGGAAAAGGTAACCGTTTT
>BNVB01000104.1 GCA_025997795.1 Spirochaetia bacterium
GGAGCGTCCACCAGACTGGAAAGATCGTTCCCGCCCCGGAAGCGGAGCACATTCACCATAAAGATGTTCAGTTTGTTTACGATGTTCGGGGGCAGGAGGTTGCCGTCCACTTCTACCGAAAGGATCGGGTAGTTCCGTTCCCGGGCCCAGGGAGTAAAGAGGCCTTCAATAACCCGGCCGATAAGGCAGGCAAAGGGGCTGATATTTACGATACCCGAATAACCCTGTTCCATGGCGGTGGCGGCGACGCCGGAGGATACGGAAATTTCCGATTCCAGTTCCAGGTTAACAAAGTACTTCTGGGAATTGGCCATGATTTTATGCATATCCCGGGGAGAATCGGGAACAAGCCCGGTGGGTTCAAGGATTGCAAGGACCTTTTTTTCTACCGAATGTTTCCACCATTCCTCAAGGCTGAGTTTTTTTAGTTCACGCCAGGGCTTGGAAAAGAGCCGGAACTTTTGCAGGGCCAGGTGTTTTTTTAGTTCACATTCCCGCACAAAGTCCAGGTAATGGATCCATTCGGCAATGCTGGCCACCTTTACCACAATGCCCCGCTCGCTCATCAGGTCCGTAAGTTCACCCACGGCAAAATCGTCCCGGCGGACATAAATTTCGCCCACCACCAGAACCTTGGGACAATCCGTCAATTTCCGTTTTAGGGGAATCTTTTTTACATCGGCGGCTACTTTTTCCAGGCCCTGCCAGATTTCTCCGGGCCGGTGTTCCACCGTATCCATAAGGCCCCGCCAGGATTTTTCGTATTCCGCCACGGCCTCTTTTGGGTTAGCCGCCGTTGCTTTAAGGGCAGTTTGAATATCCTTAAGGTAATCCGACAGCACCAGGCCTTTCCACATTTCTTTGGCAAAACCCGGCCCCAGTTCGGTATAGGAATTGTCCGCAGAAAGGATAAAGACCACCACATTTTCCAGCCGCATATCCCGGAAAAGATTTTCGTAGTACACAAAGTACTGGCCCGTCCGGCAGGGGCCGGTGGTGATCGGCACAAAGAGCAGGTACAGCTCGTCCTTGCGGTATTTTTCGCTGGCAAAAAACTGGAGCGCGCTTCCCAGCACCAGGTGGCTGGGAACGCACTCTTTGCCCGACGCATGGGCCCGGGCAACCTGGACGGTTTTTTCCGTGGCCACCGGCAGGGCTTCTGCATTTATTCCCATGCTCCGTACCGCCGCGCCCACATACTCGGTAGAAATGGCCCCCATGTTGGCAAGGAGCAGTTTAACCCGCTTGCTGCCTCTAATGGGAACTCGTTCGCCGGTTTTTTCATTGTCAATCCGCAGCTCATCGGCAGGATTACCCGCAGCGGAATCGTAGATAAATTTCCAGCCGTTGCTGTAGCGCTCGGCCTCAATTTCGTTTTTCTTTGCCCGGTACCCGTCGATAATGTCAAGGAACGCTTCCACCCGGGTATCTACGCCGGCATCGGCGGAATGGGAATCCAGTTCCAGAATAAGGAAAGGTTTTTGCCCCATGATCCATTTAAGGTAATGGAGGATGAATGAGTCCGGGGCGCAGGAAAAGTTGGTGATGTAGGTCACATAGATGTTGTCTTCTTTTTTTAAGTACGACGCACATTTAACATCCTGCTGGCCATAGTACCAGTACATATTGGGGAAAATCTTTTCATCCTCAAAGGGAAGAATATCAAAGGGGATTACCGAATAACCCCGGGTAGAGAATTTCCGGGGTATGCCCATGTTTGCTTCTGCGGTAAAGGCATTGTAGGGCCTGCCAAGAAGGGCGATAACGGGCCGTCCGGCTTTGCGGGCTTCTTCCAGGGCTTCGCTTCCAAGTTTCCGGGCGGCCTCGAAGTATTCCTGCTGTTTGGCCATGGCTTTTTTGAAGGCCGCCTTTGTTTCACTGCCGCTTATACCCAGCCGGGCGGTCATTTCGCAAAACAAGTCCAGGGCCTTTCCTTCGCCGAATTTAAAACTAACCACCAGGGGAAGCCAGATTTTTTTGTCCACATCGGGAAAGGCCTTTTCTATATAATAAGGAAGACTTTGGGTGATGGGGCAAAAGTTGGCGTGTACATCGTCTTCGTAACTGGGCATATCCCTAAAGTGGGGCAAAAGCACATAGTCCGCCTCCTTGTTAAGGCAGTCCTCTACCGCCCCGTGGGCTATTTCTGCGGGGAAACAGTAGGTTGATTCCGCCCGGGCCACTCCGGCGTGGGCTACCTCGGTAGAAAGGATCGTCTTTATTCCCAGTTCGTGGAAGAACCACGAATAGAGCGGATAAAGCGAATGGGTAGAGAAGGACCGGGGAATCCCCACGGTAAAGTTCCGTTTTGCCGCAGTCGTGCCAGTTCCGGTAAAAACCGGGGCCGCAAAATCTTCGTACAATAACTTCTGCCGTTTTTCCACATAGTCAAAGACCGGCACGTCTTTTACCTGTTTACGCATATTGGTGTACTTGTTACAGCGGCCGCCGAACATATACTTGCGGCTTGCCACATTAAGAACCTGGATGGGGCAGTAGTTATCGCAGCTTTGGCAGGTAAAGACCCGTTCGTAAACAATTTCCCGGGCCTGGAGTTCGTCCAGGTTTACCGCCTTTTCTGCAAGGAGGCCGTCGGCGGCTTTACGTTTTGCCAAAAGGGCCACCCCAAAACAACCCATCAGTTCCGGCGAGGGGGGCACAAGGATTTCCTTGTCCAGCATCATGGCAAAGGCCAAAGGCACGGCGGCATTTTTGGCCACCCCGCCCTGGAGGAAGATTTTGCCGCCGATGGTGCGGTTCCCCACCACCCGGTTAAGGTAATTCGCCACAATGGAACAGACAATACCCGCGGTAATGTTTTCCTTGGTGGCCCCCTGCTGGACCGCCTTGCGGATATCGCTGTTGATAAACGCCGAACAGTGCTCGCCGAATTTAAGGGGCGCGTCTGCGTGGATGGCCAGGGGGCCAATCTCCGGAGCGCTGTGAATGGAAAGATCCCCGGAGGCGCTTTCTTCCAGGAACGAACCGGTTCCGGCGGAACAGGCTTCGTTCATTGCGTAGTCGATGGGGACGCCGTTTTTAAGGAGCACATACTTGGCGTCCTGACCGCCGATTTCAAAGATCGTTTCCACTTCCGGATCAAAGTAGGTGGTACCCACCGAGTGGGCAATAATTTCGTTGTAGACCCCGGGGGTTTCCAAAAAGACTCCCAGAATTTCCCGGCTGGACCCGGTGGCAGCCACCAGGCGTATGTCGATTTTTTTATCCCCCGTATCGGCGATAATTTTTTCTTCTATAATATGGAGGCATTCCTTTAGGGCCTTGACCGGATCGCCGTGGGTACGGCCGTAGTGGCTCGCCACTACTTCATCGGTTTCCATGTCCACAAGGCAGGCTTTGGTGGTGGTCGATCCGCCGTCCACCCCCAGAATATAGGGCCGGTCCGGGCGGACTTTACCATCGGCCTTGTCAAAGAACCGTACCTTCTTTTCCCAGTCCTTAAGAGCCGGCAGGGTACCAAAACGGATAGCGTTGGGTTTAAGGAGTTTGTCTCCCGGCGGCAGGGAACTCCCGGTTTCGGCTGCCAGCGCCGCCGCTCCCAGGGCCTCAAAGACCGATGCCGATTCGGGCACAATAAATTCAATCTCCGGCGCCAGGTCCCGGATAAACCGGAGTATGTGCCGGTTAAGGGTAATACCCCCGGCAAGTACCACCCGGCCGGAACTAACCTTGGCCCGCTTGAGGAAGTCGATAACCTTGACGGCCATTACATTGGAAAGGGATAGAACAATATCGTCCTTGGTCGCCTCCCGTTTGTTAAGCCGGTGGGTACAATCGCTCTTCATAAACACCGAACAACGGGTAGAAAGGGAATAAACTGTAGCTGTGTCGGGAACCCGGTCTATGTCCGCCAGGGTCATGTCCATCCGGGCAAGCTGCTGTTTAAGGAATTCTCCGGTACCACTGGCGCACTTGTTACCGGAAAAGTTATTGATAATTTTGCCCGATTCGTCCAGGCGGTACACGATAAGGTCCTCGCCGCCCATGGATACCACCGCATCGGCTTTAAGGCCCAGCGCCCGGAGGGCCGCTTCCACACAGAGGGGCTCCAGGGTGCCTGCTGCATCGAACATGAACCGGCCTTCGTTACCCGTAACCAATACGGGAATGCCGGGGGCTATCTTCCCCTCCGCCAGAAGCTTTGTAACCGCTGCGGCAAAATCCCCCTCGTGGGGAATTGACGCGCTCCAAAGACAGCGGAAATCCCCCGCTGCGGCGTTTGAGGCGGCATTTTCTTTTTCTATCAGAGCCATTTTAAGGCTGGTGGAACCTATATTGATGCCAAGAGACTGCATTATCTGTTACTCCTATTCTTTTTCCAAGTTTATTCATCAATAATAACAAACCCGACAAAATGGTTCAAGAATGTCAGGTTTCTTATTAGAAAAATAATAATAGGAATTATTATTGTTTTTGTCAATATGCAGGCGCAAATCCTGAATCCCGGATTTTTTAGAAAAACTACTTGACAATAATAATAATAAGAATTATTATTATTATATGGTACGGGAACGAAAATACAGCGCCAAACGGGATGCTATTCTTGCCTTGCTCCGGTCCACTAAAACTCATCCCGGGGCCCAATGGCTTTATGACCGCCTTAAACCCCAGATACCGGATCTTTCCCTGGGTACGGTCTACCGGAACCTCAACCTTTTCCGGGAAGCGGGAACGGCCTGTTCCCTTGGTACGGTGAACGGCGAGGAACGTTTTGATGGAATCACGGCGCCCCACCCCCATCTGGTCTGTTCCTGCTGCGGGGCAGTACTGGACCTGCCGCCGGAAAAGGCAGAAGCGCTGGTACAGAACGGCAAAAAAATCCTGGCGAAAGAGTCGTTTTCCATTGATTTCCGCAAAACAGTGTTTTACGGTTTATGCAGGGACTGTGATTCCCAGTCTGTTAGTTAGGTGAACACTCCGGCGTTTGCCGTAGTAATATTTTTAATGTAAGGAGACAACTATGAAATGGGTTTGTCAGGTTTGCGGTTTTGTGTACGAGGGCGATAAGCCCCCCGAGGCGTGTCCTCAGTGTAAGGCGCCCGCTTCCAAATTCAGTCAACAGGCGGGGGGCCAGGCCTTTGCCGCGGAACATGTGGTAGGTATCGCTTCCAATGTGGAAAACGATATTAAAGAAGATCTTAGGGCTCACTTTAACGGCGAATGCTGCGAAGTTGGTATGTACCTGGCCATGAGCCGGGTGGCGGAACGGGAAGGTTATCCGGAAGTTGCCGAAGCGTACAAACGGTATGCCTTTGAAGAGGCGGAACACGCTGCCAAGTTCGCCGAACTTCTGGGCGAAGTAGTCACCACCAGTACCAAGAAGAATCTGGAACTGCGGATCGAAGCGGAATACGGCGCCTGCGCCGGCAAAACCGATATTGCCAAGCGCGCCAAAGAAAAGAACTATGACGCCATCCACGATACAGTCCATGAAATGGCCCGGGATGAAGCCCGCCATTGCGCCGGTTTCCGGGGCCTCCACAAGCGGTACTTCGGGTAAAAGCGCTTAATCTGCATACAGGGAATTAAAACGAATGAGGCAGTTCCAAAATGTCAGATTTTGGAACCAGCTCGGATTTGTTTTAATTCCCGCAAGTGGTAATCCCCGGCCTCTATGCTTCGGGTAAAATGGCCCGGCAAATTGTCCAGACTACGCTCGTAAAGGACAGCTTGATTACTTAGTATTGAATTCTTTGCTTTGGCTTAGGATTTTTTTTGCAAATACATTGTCTATTTCGCTGTGCCGGGGAACGGTTCGCGCTTCATCCGGCGACCTCAAGAACGCGGTGATGTTGTTTTACCTCAAGCGTACCGTCCTGTATCCAGCTATAAATTTCAGAAAGATGTTTTTCCAGATCGGGTAAATCCTCCCCCTGTGTGGGGTATTCAGGATAATCCTCAAACCATCCAACCAGGAATTGTTCTCCCTGTTCATAACAGTATTTTATCTTCATGGTTTTCCTCCTGGATTCTTTTTGTATGGATGGTAAATTTCCTTTCCAAGATCATTAATATCCCATTTATACAGATTAGCTTGAAATAGACAATCATAATAAGCGCAAATCTCTTGTACAGCCGCTTCATCCTTGATTGTAATGCAAGTTTCATAGTTGGTTTCCATGCCTTTTTTGGTGAAATTCATGGAACCCGTATAAACGATTTTCTCATCAATTATATACAATTTCGCATGGAAAAAATCCGATTTGAAAAAAACAGACTTAAAGATAGCCCGATAATTATATTTTTGGTTATTTTCCTGTTTTTCCTGATGAATCAGCTGTTTTAAAGCTTTTATC
>BNVB01000105.1 GCA_025997795.1 Spirochaetia bacterium
GAAGGGGCAAAACTCAGGGTCTTTGACGGAAGCCTGAACCTCCGGTACCGGTTTTAGCGCTTAAAAGAAAAGATCCGCCCGTTCAATGGCGGGAAACAACTGCCGGTCCGAAGCTGCAAAGTCCAGGGCCGCTATTTCTTCCAGCGCGGCCCAGCGCCATTCGCTGTGGACAGAGAGGGTAAGATCCATCGAAAGGAACGTTACCCCGTAGGCCCTAAGGGTAAATTCCGTATCTTTGTGAATAAAAGATGTTTCGCCGATAAAAGCGCCGCTTTCTACCGGCACGGCAAATTCTTCTGCAAATTCCCGGACAAGGGCCGCTTCGTTTGTTTCGCCTTCACGGACCTTGCCGCCGGGAAATTCCCATTTGCCGCCTAAATCCCCTCCGCTTAGGCGGCGGGCAATAAAGAGCTTTTTTCCGTTTACGGCAATACCCGCCACAGAATTACGTTTATTCATGGCTTACAAAAAAAGAACCGGAAAAAAAACAAAGTGAAGCGCCGCCACGGCGATACAAACAAAGCCGGTAAGTTTTCTGTTTTTTTCGATAATTTCGCTTATTCTGCCGGCGGCAGGAGAATTGATGGAAGTGCGGCCGCGGTAAAATTCAAAGACCAGGATAAAGCCCCCGGCAAGTCCCGCAAGGGCGGGAATAAGATCCCCTGCCACCGGGATGTTTCCGCTTACCGGAGAAAGTATTTTTAGTATTCCCGTAAGAGCCGCCAATACACCAAGAGCCAGGCGGAGAGTCTCGTTATTAAGACTGAGGGATACACCTTGTTTGTTTACCGTTCCGCCAAAGGCCAAAAGATTACCAATAAGACCGTTAAGCACAATCGATAAACAGTATATTTGAATCATCGTAATAACTATAAAACACTTCCGCCCAAGCGTCTACTGCCGCCCAAGCGTCTACTGCCGCTCAAGTCTCTACTGTTCCGGGCTTATGGAAAAAAGAATCCGGTTAGGCCCGGCTTCCATAAGAACAAGCAGTTTTTTTCCCGTAAAGGGTGCGGAAAAGCGGAACAATTCTTCAGCTTCCAGCGTAAAGTAAAAGCGCCGGGTTTCAAGCGGAAAAACCGGATCCCCCTCCGCTCTAGCTTCATTGGTATCAACCGGAGAAACTACCACATCAACCGCTCCGGTATATGCGTTTTCCCGGCGGGGAACTTTTTTAACGGTGATGTAGGATTTTCCACCGGAACTTATGGCAGAAACGGTAACGGTATTGTTTCCCAGGGTTCTGGTACCTTCCGACAGAATAAAACGGGAAATGATCACAATGGTAACACAGAGGGTAACCATTGAAATAAAAAGAAACATCAGCGGTTTGGTGGCCGTAAGGGTTCTAAAGAGGTTTGGTTTATAGGGAGCCGAAGGGGTGTTCATTTCCCGCACCGCCGGGGAAGCTTTTTTTAGCCGTTCTTCCCGGGAATAGTAAAAGATCATCCTGCCGTCATCGCCGGGTTCATTACTCATGGCAGACCTTTTTTGTAAGCCAGGCTTCCCCGGCCAGGGCGGCGGCAAAATTCGCCAATTCCAATGGATCGTAAAAACGCCGCCCCGCTTTACGCGAAGCTGCAACAAGCAGGGTTCCCGCCGCCGCCGCAATGATGTAGGGATCAAAAATTCGTTCTTCGGCTTTTATCCGGGCGCCTATGCCGGCGCAAAAACCCGCCAGCAGATCCCCCGATCCCCCCGCGCCAAGGGAAGGATCCATACCGTCAATATAACCCAGCCTTCCGCCGGGATCGGCAATGATCATCACATGGCTTTTAAAGAGGATCACCGCGTTAAACTCTTTGGCCAGTGAAGCGATAAGGGCCGGAGCGGCCAGAAGTTTTTGCCGGGGAATTCCCGACAAATTTTCCAGTTCTCCCGCATGGGGGGTAAGGATTGTTTTACCGTTAAACACCGGGCGGGAATCCCGGAGTAAGGCCAGGGCATCGGCATCAAGGATAAGAGGGATTCCAGCTTTAGCGGAAGCCGGGATTCCGTTTTGTTCCGCTTCCAGCGCTTTTTGTACAATCGGTAAGCGCCCTTCCCTTCCCCAGCCGGGACCAAGCAGCATAAGGTCGGGTTTAAAACGGCCCGGCATTCCGGCGGCCCGGGAAGCGGGAACTACCATCACGGCTCCGGCAGAAGCTGCAAGTACGGGGTAAATGTCGTCGTCCGCGATAAGCCGCACCAGCCCCGCCCCTGCGGCGGCGGCTCCGGCGGCGGCAATCCGGGCCGCTCCGGCGGAACCGGCGCTGCCCGCATGGATTTCCACAAGACCCCGGCGGTACTTGTAGGTTTCCGGGGGAAGCGGCGGAATGAGCGCGGAGACTTCTTTCCAGGAAAGAAGTTCCGCTTCCCCGTACCGTGCCAAGAGCGGCGGCGGAAAGATCCCTGTTACCGGTACAATGGTTCCGCAGTATGGCCGGAATAACGGGGTATAGAGGATTGTTTTACGCGGTTCAATCGCCAGCGTATAATCGGCCCGAACAATGGGAACGGTTAAAGCAGACGTATTTTCATAAACCGCATCCTCCTGGGGGCCGATAGAAAAAATACCCGAAGGGACATCGACAGAAACAACAAAACAATCTGCACCGGCGCTTTTTTGTGCCGTGTTCCGTCTGCGGTTCAGGGCCGTAACCATGGCCAGGGGAATTCCTTCCAGCGGGCCCCGTATCCCCGTACCGGCGATACCGTCAATGATTATGTCCGCTTCCCGGAACAGTTCCGCCGCCTGTTCTTCGTCATGCCAGGTAACAAGCGGTATTCCCATGGCTTCCAGGGCTTTAAGCGCCTCGGATCGGGCGGTACTAGTACCGGCGGTAAGATTACCGGGGGTACTATTACCGGCGGTAGTTTCACCGGCAGAATAACGGCTAAGCAAAACGGCGGCAGAAAAACAAAAGGGGCTGCCGGAAGTAAGGAGCGCACGGAGCATAACCAATGCATCTGCGCCGTTATTGCCCGGCCCGGCACAGACAAGGATACGAAGCTTGTGGTTCTGTGGTAAGACTTCCAGGGCCTTGGTAAAAGCCCCGGCACAGGCACGGCCCGCCGCTTCTACCAGGGCAAAGACATTAAGCCCCCAGGAAGCGGATGCTTCCTTGTCCAGTTCCGCGGAAGCTTCCGGCGAAACCAGCGGGGTCCCGGTCACAGGTTCATTTCCCCCAGGAGCCGGTCGGTACGCCACCAGACAAGCCGGGCATCCCATTCGGTAGCCAAAAGACCCGAAAGAATTCCTTCTGCGGAAAGGTTAAAGGTATTGTATTCCAGTTCATCGTTCCGTACCTGGATAAAACCAAGCCGCTGTTCTTTGGAACCGGCGGTAAGCACCAAAAGGGAATAACCGCCGTCCACCGGGAAGTAAAGAAAGACCCGTGAATTCCGTATTACCCCCAGCATGGCATAGGGCAGTTTTTGGGTTACCTTTTTATCATTCTCTACGGCGGTATATTCAAAAAACGGAACATTTATCGATTCCTCGTATGAACCGTTTTCTATGTTCATGATCCAGATTACCGACGAATCCGGGGAGGCCATGGAATTGTTATTTTCATCAACGGTATTCCGGTAGTAATCAACCTTAAAAAAAAGTTTCCGTTCATCCGGAGCGGCGGTAACTGTATCCATGGAGGAATAGTCCGCCGGGGAACCGGAGGGCTGGGGAATGCTGTCATTCCGCAGATGTACCAGAAACAGCAGGGTACCTTCGGCATTGTACCAGTATATGTTCCATCCGGCAGAAAGCTGGCATACCACGGCAATTTCGTCATTTTGCGAGGCATAGATCCCCGTTATCCGGGGAAAGGGCTTGCCCCCTATTCCTTCCTGGCCAAGAAAATTAACAAAACGGCCGGTGTCATCAAAATGAAGTACCACATTGTCCAAAAGAGCGCCGTCTTCGGCATCGTTAATCCGCCGTTCGTCCCCTGCCCTGTCGGCGGTATAAATATGCTTCCGGGAATCCACCGTAATAGCCCCGGGTTCCCGCAGGGGGTAGGTAACAGACCAGCGGGTTACCATTCCTTCTTCATCTATGCCCCGGCCCAGGGCAATGGGCGGCGGGCTGGTTTCTTCGTTATAGATAACAAAGAGCAGATCGCCATAGGAACTGTAGCGGACGATCTTTCCCCCGGAGGTATCGGAAATATAAAAAAGACCGTCCCGCATGGCCAGGCTTGTTCTGCGGGAAGAACTGTCCCCGGGCTGGTTAAAGAGGCTTACCTGATCCTCCAGGGGACCTATTTCCAGATTAAAGAGATCCATCCGGGCTACCGAGGAAATACGGCCCCGGGAACAGCCAGAAAAGGCAAGGAACACCAGTAAAAACCCAAAGAGCTTTCTCATCAAATATACTATATTGGTTTTATGCTGTGTTTATCAACCCATTGCGGATAAAACCCCTAACACGTTACACTGTAGCTACTATGCTTGATACGATTATAAAAGCCCTCTTTGGGTCCCAGCATGAACGGGATCTTAAACGGCTCTTGCCCATACTACAGACAGTAAACGAAAAAGAAAGCTGGGCCGCCGCCCTTGACACCGGCGCTTTTCCCGGCATTACCGAAGATTTCCGCCGCCGCTACCGGGAAGGCGAAAGCCTTGATGCTCTTTTACCCGAAGCATTTGCGCTGGTCCGGGAAGCAAGCCGCCGTAAACTTGGTGAACGGCCCTACGATGTACAGATCATGGGGTCCGTTGTACTGCACCAGGGAAAGATTGTAGAAATGAAAACCGGCGAAGGTAAAACCCTTATGAGTGTCGCCGCCGCATACCTTAATGCCATTCCCGGCAACGGGGTCCATATTGTAACGGTAAACGATTACCTGGCGGGCCGGGATGCAGACTGGATGCGGCCGGTTTTTACGTCCTTGGGAGTTACCGTGGGAACCATCCTTTCCGATATGGATAACGAACGGCGAAAGCTTAACTATGCCGCGGACATTACCTACGGGACCAACAATGAATTTGGTTTTGACTACCTCCGGGACAATATGCTTTGGGAACTGGACAAGCGGGTCCAGCGGGGGCATCCCTTCTGCATTGTAGATGAAATTGACTCTATCCTTATCGACGAAGCCCGGACACCGCTTATTATTTCAGGCGCTGCCGAAGACGATACCTTCAAGTATGCCGAGGTGGATAAATTGCTTTCCACCCTGGAGGAGGTCCGCAAAAAGGACAACGGCGATTACCCCGATGAAACCCAGGGTGAAGAAGTTATTGGGGACTACAAACTAAACGAAAAAAACAAAAACATTTCTTTTACCAATAATGGGATGGCTAAAATAGAGGAGCTGCTCCAGAGGCGGAACCTTATCAAGGGCGCCATTGTGGACGAAGAAAATTTTGAGTACCTCCACTACTTTACCCAGGCCCTGCGGGCTCACAAATTATTCCACATTGATGTGGACTATGTGGTTCAGGAAGGCCTTGTCCAGATCGTGGACGAATTTACCGGCCGCATACTGCACGGCCGGCGTTATTCCGACGGCCTCCACCAGGCCATTGAAGCCAAGGAGCGGATAAAAATTGCCCAGAGGAACCGGACCCTGGCAACAATTACCTTCCAAAACTACTTCCGTATGTACCAAAAAATCTCCGGCGGCCTGGATACGGACCAGATGCACACGGGAAGCAATTTCCTGGCGGATTGCGTCTATCATTGTTTCAAAAATCTGGAAACCTTCAAGTTTGTATTCGGTAAGGGGATTTTTTTGGGCAT
>BNVB01000106.1 GCA_025997795.1 Spirochaetia bacterium
GGTCCTGATCCCGGAGTATAGGTAACAAACTTCCCATCGGGCAGGATCAGGGCCGAATGATGCCAGCCAGCTTACCTATATCATTCACGGAAGCGGCCCGGGCATACTGTCAAAGACCGTCCAGGGCGGCGGTGCGATTTCGTTATCGGTGGTTCCGGGAAACTGGACTATACAGGTAACGGTTAAGTATGGCACTATGCTCTATGCCGAAAGTGTACCCCAATCGGTAAACGTAACGGCAGGGGGAAGTAATGTTGCCCTCATAGAGTTGGGCCCCGCATGGTCGGCGGGGAATGATGTGGACTTTGGCGGCGACCCTGATAAATATGCGTATTTTTCTGACAGCGATGGTCCCAATGACCTCTATAATTACCTCTCCGGTTTAACGACGGGTAACCATGTCGTTGTCGTGGAAGGGGATCAACACCAAACTACCACCACCGAGCTAGTCCTTGCTGGTGGAAAAATTTCCCTGCGGGGAAGCGGAACCTTTAAGCGCGTGGGGACGGGGGCACGTTCCCTGTTTAATATATCCAGCGGCGGTGAACTGATCGTCCGGGGCCCCACCCTGCAAGGGGATGGGACTACCATCAACAAAGCTCTGGTAACAGTTGACGGCGGAATCCTTACTCTCTATGAGGGGCGCATTACGGGCGCTGCCGGCTGGGGCAATGCTACCGGCGGAGTGGTTGTCGAGAACGGCGGGATCTTTACCATGGAGGGCGGTACCATCAGCAATAATACCAACCAATCCCTCGGCGGCGGGGTGGCTGTTACCGACGTCGGCAGCAAGTTCTTTATGAAAGGCGGAACCATCAACGGCAATAAAGCTACCGACTCCGGCTCCGGCGGCGCAGGGGTGTATGTCAACTTCAATGGCGAGTTCACCATGGAAGGCGGTACCATCAGCGGCAACACCGCCACCCTCGGCAGAGGCGGCGGGGTGCTTGTTACCGGCAGCGGGACCTTCACCATGAGCGGCGGGACCATCAATGGCAATAACCAGGCCACCGATGGCGGCGGGGTGTATGTTCCCAGCAGCGGGACCTTCACCAAGTACAACATCAGCGGTAACAGCGGCAGTATCGAGAACAACACGGCGAGCGGCGAGGGGCAGCAGGTATACAAAGCGGCTGGAACCCTGCACCAACGGAATACCGGCGTCGGTCCAGGCCTAAACATGAGCACCGCCACCACCGACGATACCAATCCACCCTGGGAATTGTAAAAACGGAGGCGAGGGAGCCGCATTGCAGGTGCATGTCTCCATCAAAAATGAAGAAGAAAAACCGCTAAGGCGCCGAAGGCGACCAAGGAAGATGAAGGATTGGACTGAAGGTCTTCTCTTCTCCTTTGCGCGCCTTGGTCGCCTGGCGGTAAAAAATTCTTAGGAGCCTCCTTGTAGAATCATAGGGAACTCATGGGTGATAAGGGAACACCCATGAGGGCGGTGGGGTGTAACTCTTTAACGACAGGAGGCTATACTGACTGGTTCCTGCCGAGTAAGGGCGAGCTTGCCGCGATGATTACCGAGAGCGCTACTATAGGCGGGTTTGCCGTCATCGATTCTTACTGGTCTTCTTCCCAGGGGACCAATAATTATCTCGCATGGGTTGATGGTCTCATCTCTGGCAACCCGGGCTGGCAGCCCTGATAGCCTCAAGATGTTCTTCTGTAAGCTCCATGATTCCTCCCAAAAGTCATTTTTTTTCATTTTTTTGCAAAAAAACCACAAAAACGCTTGACATCATCCCTAAGAGTGGGTATATTTAATATGTCGGGGGCGAGATGGAAACGTCACCCCGGACACCCGCCGAGCCGTAAGGCTCGGATTTTTTTTACCTTAAATCTTTTACACTCCAGAAGTAGACTTTGTCAGAATTTGGTAGCTGGACTATAATTCTACCCTTCTTATACCCCTTTTTATGAATAACACCAGCCAAAGCATTGGTTATTTGCCGTTTTGTGAAAGAAACCTTCGGATCAAAAGTTATGAAAACATCGTCAATACCTTTGTTCCTAGACTCTTTATACCTTGTTTGAAGCTGGTCTATTGAACCTTCAATGTTCTTAAACTCCATTTTGATTCCGTTTACTATGGCATCAGGGTGTTTCATTTTAATAGGTCCGACCTCGGGAATAAGATAGACAATACTTCCCAGTTTTGTCAGAATTTTTGCTTGAATAATTTCCTTTTTCAGTATTTTTCGTTGTCTCTTACTTTTTGGTATCCGCTGTTGAGCAACGAAAATATTATCCAAATTGCCCTCTACACCTAGATTCTTTATCTGTGAGGCAACCGCATTTGCTGTTAACCAGACCTCATCAGGATAATCTTTCTTGGCAGCGATTTCTGCTTTTCGGAAATTATCCTTTAGGCGGCGCTGTTCTTTTTCATTCTGTTGTCGTTTCAGCATTTCATTCTTTGTTTCAGTTTTTGGCGAATTCATCACCGACAACCCCTTTGAACCATATTTGGAATATTATCCCAATACGCAATAGCTGTACACCGGCACGGTTCCTCGTGGAAAGCTGATCTAGACCTGAATGGGGACTGAATCAGCAAAAACCGCATGTCTCCATCAAAAATGAAGAAGAAAAACCGCGCGACAAAGGCGACAAAGGAAGATGATGGACCTTACCCCGAAGGTCTTCTCTTCTCCTTTGCGCGCCTTAGGCGCCTTTGCGGTAAAAAATTCTTGGGAGCCTCCTTGTAGAATCATAGGGAACTCATGGGTGATAAGGGAACACCCATGAGGGCGGCGGGGTGTTGATTTAATGGAAGCCACCATATATTTTATAGTGATGGTATTGATGAAATTATTAATATTCAACCTGACGGTCCAAAAGCAAAGCCTTATCAGGTAAAACAAATTCGCGATTTAATAGTAAAGTATCATGGGAGCATAACTCCCCCGGGGGATGAAGATGAGTAAGTACGAAATTATTATCTATTGGAGCGAGATTGATAATGCCTATATCACAGAAGTTCCTGAGCTTTCCGGATGTATGGCGGACGGCAAAACCTATAGTGAGGCACTTAAAAATACCGAAACCGTCATCGCCGAATGGCTTGAAACTGCCTGTTCTCTGAACAGGGAAATCCCTGCGCCTCGTGGAAAGCTGATCTACGCCTGAATGGGGACTGATCAACAAAAACGCTAAGTCGAATAAGATGAGAAGATGATGGAATTGCCCCGAAGGTCTTCTCTTCTCCTTTGCGCGCCTTCGGCGCCTTTGCGGTAAAAAATTCTTAGGGGCCCTCCTTGTAGAATCATAGGGAACTCACGGGTGATAAGGGAACACCCATGAGGGCGCTCACGCACCCGGCAGTTTACACCTGTTATGTGTTATACTTGCCTAAAATTTTGTATAATTGACAAGGTGTTAAATTGATAGTAGACTAAATGTATGAAAACAATGCCTGTTGGAGAACTTAAAACCCATTTTTCAATAATCCTTGATGAAGTGAAACGAGGAAATAGGGTAGGAATAATATATGGTAAAACTAAAAACCCCGTTGCTATGATAGTGCCTTATGTTGAAGAAGAAAATAACGAAAGGAAAATTGGGATTCTTGATGGAAAAATGAAAATTGAATTTAAGGAAGATTTTGAAATTACCACTGAAGAATTATTGGGAATTAAATGAAAGTACTGCTAGACAGCCACACTTTATTATGGTCAATCGGAAAAAGTGATGAATTATCAAAAAGAGCTTTAGTGGAGTTAAAAGACATTAATAATGATATTTTGATTAGTGCAATATCATTATGGGAAATAGCATTAAAATATAGTATTGGAAAATTGATAATTGAGAAAATAGACATACAAAATATTCCAGAATATTGTATACGAATGGGATATACATTAATTCCATTAGATCCCATAGAGGCATTGAATAGTTTACAGCTTCCTTTTAAGGAAAAACATAAGGATCCATTTGATAGAATGCTAATATATCAATGTATAAGGAATGGATATACATTATTAAGTAAAGATAGAAAATTTGAATACTATAAAGAGGATGGATTGAAATATATTTGGTAAAGAGGTTCCATATCTTCACTTGATGAATGAGCAGAGGAATTGTATGAAACACGAAAAAATAATGACTGAAGAAGAAGCGGAAGCAATGGATGATTTTTTTACCAAAAACACCATCATGCCTAGTCCCGGCAAACCCGGCGTTCTAACACGCATGAAGGATAGCCCCGAAGGTCTTCTCTTCTCCTTTGCGCGCCTTAGTCTTTGCGGTAAAAAATTCTTAGGAGCCTCCTTGTAGATGCATGTCTCTTTCACGCAATGAAGTGCCGAAAGCCATATCTTCACTTGATGAATGAGCAGGAGGAATTGTATGAAACACGAAAAAATAATGACTGAAGAAGAAGCGGAAGCAATGGATGATTTTTTTACCAAAAACACCATCATGCCTAGTCCCGGCGGCGGATGGGAGTAGTGCAACGCGGACTTATCACCGGGCCCGAGGTACGGAGAACCACGGTATGTGTTATACTTGCCTAAAATTTTGTCAAAATTTAACATCATATATTGATAGAACCATCAAAATATGGTACTATAAAAGGCAGGGTGGTATTATATGATAAATTTAGTGGAAGATATTAGGCCAATTTCCTATGTAAAGGCTCATACGGCCGATATTATGAGACAGGTGGAAGAAAAAAATAACCCGGTGGTTATTACCCAAAATGGAGAAGCACGGGCTGTTTTAATGAATGTAGGTTATTACCAGAATATTATGGATGCAATAAATTTGCTTAAAATAGTATCCATTGGGGAGAATGATATAAAAAATGGAAGATCATTTTCCGAAGAAGAAATGGATAAAAAAGTCGAAGCGATACTGGGCTAAATAAATGAGATGCAAAATTATTTGGTCACAAGATGCCGGAGAAGAATTACTTGAAATTGTATCATGGTATAAATATAATGTTGGAGTAAATGTTGCACGAAAAACGTATACTAAAATAAACACCAAATTAAAAAATTAAAAGACATGCCGGGAATAGGAAGACCGGTACAAATATTAAAGGATATCGGCGTAAATGACTATCTACAAATTATTATGGAACATTGGATACTATATTATAAAATAGAAAAAGAAAATATAAAAATAATATCAATAATTGATGGAAGAAGAAATTTGGAAGAAATATTATATAAAAAAATAATAGACGGAAAGATAAAATAGGGTACGATATTTTTCCCGGCCTGAAGGAACGGGAGGCATCTGTGAGGCACTTTATACTATTCTTACTTCTAATTCTTTTCCCATTGCAATTTTATTTAAAAAATCAAATGATGGATTATAATTCCCACTTTCCAGTCTTGAAATATTGGATTGCCGTGTTCCTGCTGGACGCCTGCCATCTTTATCTGATAAAGGTATCGCCGCTCCGTGCCATTCTTGCCACGGGGAATTTACCATGCCTTCGGCTTATACTCGCCTTTTGGTTCAAAGATGTTAAACGTATCACCG
>BNVB01000107.1 GCA_025997795.1 Spirochaetia bacterium
TAAAGGTTTCTCTTGTCATATTACAAGGCTTTCCCCAATGGTTAAAACAAAATATACATCGGGCATTACAATGGTTTGTAATATCCATGCTAATAGGATAAAAAGTTAACGCTTTATTGAACATAATACGGGTTATTTTCTTAGCCTTTGGACATCTCGGTAAGAGCGATACATCTCGTTTCGGATTTTTTGCCGGATTAATGCCATCTTCTTCTTTTCCGGAGAATCTACTGTCAATGCCTTGTTATCAGTATTTTCCGTCGATTTACTGTATGTAAAGTCCGTAATACTGGTCTAACAGGGATTGCAGCGCGATCTCCAGTCATTTTTCCGGTGTATTGTAGACCGGCATAATAACTGAAATTAAAGGCAGTTTATTAAATTGATCAATAAATGAATCTAATTCCTTCCGGGTAAATTCCAACTGTTGCTCAAAAAACAATGAGACGGCTTTTCCTTCCTCTTGTTCAAATAAAGTCATTTCACCCCCAATGTAGAACGCACATTCCCTCTTAACTTGGCTAATCTTAGTTGTTGTTTTGTGCTTTCTAGCTGCTGATTTGCGGCTTCCATTTGCTGTGTTAAATTTTCTGTATGTTTTCTCGTGTCTTCCAGTTGTTGTTCCAATCCCAGTATTCTCATGTTTTCATGATAACAAAGCAAGTCCCAGGGATCATTCTTCTCTAAGACGCTAAAAATATTCCCATACCGTTTGTTTAATTCATTTGCAAAACTTTCCATATATTTTACTTCTTTAAACAATCTCAATAATTCTTCCACAACAAATACTCTTGCTTTAAGGCTTCTATTTTTGAAAGAATTACCGAAAGTAATACAAAACCACAAAGCCGTCACAAAACCATAGCTTTCCTGAACTATACTGCTGTTATTTGCCAAGTCAAAAATCATTTGCAGACCTTTGCATTTATCAACAACCCGCTCATAGGAAGGAATACCAAATGTAGCAGAATTTTCCCGCCCAACAATAAAAATATTGACATCATCAACTACCTCGACCTTATTAGCAGAAAGGGCAACCTTAAAAGCAAATACCGGATCTTCCATGTCCATAAGTTCAGGGAAGTTAATTTTATTCTTTTTTATAAATACTGTTCTATAAATACCCGATGAAAAAGTAAACGCAAAATTAGTTTTGTTTTCCTTTATTTGTTCATTTAAGCTGTAATCAACCTGTCCGTCTTTATGATTTTTATAACTTCCTTTGGCTGCATCAGCATCCGTAGTTTTAGCTCTACTATATAATTTCTCATAAAAGGTATCTTCCACATAATCGTCGCTGTCCACAAAACCGATATATTCCCCAACGGCTGCGTCAATCCCGGCATTCCGCGCCGCAGACACGCCCTTGTTTCCCGCAAAATCTATTACCCGCACTCCCCTGTCTTTCTGCTCATATTCCCGCAGAATTTCCAGGGAATTGTCGGTGGAGCCGTCGTTAACACAAATAATCTCAATATCCTGCAAAGTCTGGCCGCTTACACTGTTAAGACAGCGGCGCAGATAAGGGGCGGTGTTGTATATGGGAATAATAACAGAAACTTTAGGATTCATAGTTATATAAAAAACTAAATGTCTAGCAAAAACCTGCCAGAATCGTTGATTTCATAAAGCTCGGGGTTAAAGCCCTCCTGGGCGGCTATAGCGGCGTTTATGATGCAAGCAGCTTCCAAAGGATCACTCTCTTTGAGTATCTTTTTATGCACCAACAGGGCGGTAAAACGGTCAAAGCGGGATACAATATCCGCAGGGACATTCGGCAGCGCTTTCAGGGCGGCCGTTATGTTTCCGGTAGGAACACGGTTCAACAGGTTTTCCAAAAGTATCGCGCTAAACCTGTTTGTTTCCCAGGAAATGCCCGTAGACGGATCCATAATGGTTGCAATGTTATCGGATATATCACAATAGAAGACATCGTCATTTAAAAAATAGCTGGGCATAATGTTACCTATTGTGCCGCCGAACAAAACATCCCGGCAGCATTTTGTTGTTGACTGCATTTTCCATCAAGCAAAAACGCCCGCAGGCAGCGCAGGTTCTTTTCTATATCCCGGCACAGATTAATTTGATAAAACGGAAAATCCTTTACAAAGTCAATCAGTTTCTTTACTGTGGCAGTATCGTGCCTGTCTCCCATCTGGTTTACGGTAGATGATACCAATTGTACGATGGCTCTGCCTTTTCCGGCTTGCGTACAGGCAACTATGCTTGGTTCGGGGTCCGAAACTATCTGGGTAAACATACACAAATGTATCGGACAGTGCTTTACAAAACGGCCGTGATAATCCGCAATGTTAAATACATATTTGTCTTTGCGGGCATTATTGGAAACAAACTTACCGTTAAAAATTTTGTACAAGTCTCCATACATCATAGGCGAAAGGGTTATGATCGAATAAATGGGATCTGCGTAAAGCCCCGTATTGTCCCTGCCTAATACCAGATAATCATCAGAAACATAGTCAAAACCATCCAACATGGCCATTACCGCCAAGGTAGATTTTCCCCGCTGGCCCCGGGCGCAAAACAACACTCCCTTGTTATTCAAAGAGAGTACCGCCCCATGGGCCAGATTTGTATCAGGTGTCCTTAGGATCTTATTGAAGAACTGGACAAAAATATGCCCCTGTTTAATAAATTCTTCCGGCTCAAGGCTGCCTACCCCATAGTAATAGGTGTTTGTTACCGGGTTGTACGCATTGGCGATCTGCCCGTTGCTGTCCAGTATTACAAGACCGTGATGCCTGGAATAGTTCTTGTCAAAAACCTGATACCATGTTTCAACCGCAGGAACAAGCGCTGCATCTCCTCGTTTACCGGCAACAAGGTTTCTTACCCGTCTTTTAAGCAGATCCGTACCGGTGTCAAAACACCGGGCAAACGATTCGCACAGGGAACCATAATCAATTTCTTTCCAGACTGTCAAAGTGACATCGTAATGATCCGGCGTATCATCACGATACGTGCTATCCTGCAGCACATAAGTCAACTGCTTTTCTATATGCGGGATAAACTCAGCCGAATAATTGATCAAACGGACTACCTTGGCTCCCAGGTCAAGGTAGTGTACAGAAACAGGTTTACCAAACGCCAGAAACCGCCGCTCTAGGATAGTAAAACATTCAGCAAGAACCTCTGGTAAGGGATTGTCTATGCGCATTTAGCTTTTCGCTTACTGTCCCAGTTTATTTTCCCGGCGTTTAACATCTTCTTCATCGGGGTTTAGCGCATCTTTTTCCGGCTTCCAGCCGGTTTCGGGTTTAACCTCGTGGATGGGGTCTGCCAGGAGCAGTTCCTGGGCATCGTTGTATTCCTTAACATCCAGGACAAAGTCGTCTTTAGACGCTATTTCCCCATCCAGCTTGGCGCTGCCGCTGCCCGCTCCGCTTTCCAACAGTAGTTCGTTGTCCACCATGACTTTGATAAAAGTATCCAGCCGGGAAGAGGCATCCGCCGGCGCACCAGGCAAGACCTGGATTGCTGCCAGAATATTTTCGGTAGAAACCCCGGCTAAAATGTTCTCGAACACCGTAGTAGCAAAGTTGTTCATGCCGTAATAAATTCCGGTTTCGGAATTTATTACAATGGCAATTCCATCGGCAATGTCGCTGAACATCTTGTCTTCATTTAACACATAAGCTGCCATAAAACTTCTCCTCTTGTATCAAAAATTAAATAACCGGGAAATTATCCCGGCTGGTTTACTGCTTGGCAGCGGGTTATTAACCCGCATTGTATACAACGTAGCCCCGGGTTGTTAGATGACGGCGTATGACAAAGGGGAAAGACCACAGGTTTTTGAGTATAAGGAACTTGAGTATCTTTAATCCATAAAACAGCGGCTTTTGTTTTAGTTCCCAGACAGTTATCTTTCTGCATGCAGCCGCTTTTGGCTCTATAACATCCCGGCCAAAAACAGTTTTATTCCAGCTGTTTGCCGCTTTCTTTTTTGTTTTTGTATTCCAGAGAAAATGTTTTTCCATTTCCGGTATAAGTCCAGGTACAAGGGTGTTTATAAATTCGGCGGCCATCCTTGTTTGATAAAATGCCCCGGTTTTGTTTATGTTTTCTTTTACTATTTCCCAGTTAAAAGGGCCGTTTTCGAAAAGTAAAAACCGGCTGTCTATAAGAGAAAAAAAGAAACTATGCAAAGAAGTTTCTTCACGAAGATTTTTTTCCAGGTTTATAAGCAGCATAAAAAATAAATCTTCCGGCGCGGGCAGTAATAAACGGATGCCGGAGACAACCATAGGCCTGGCACGGGTAAAGAGCGCCTTGCAAAAGGCCGTATCATTTCCAAAAGAAAGAATCTTCCAGTGAATGTCTAAACAAGATGCTCCCTTTTGATCAAGAAGATCTATGGAATGGGGGGCGCCCATATGTGCATCACGATACCCAAGCCCTTCGCAGATTGTAAACGCTTTGGAAAAAGCGTTATTTGGAACAAGTATATCAATATCACCCATGGAGCGGGAAAATGCAGGACGCAGCACTTTCATGGCGCCGCCTTTTAATAAAAGAATGGGAATACCAGCGGCATCCAGCGCTTTCCCTATGCGGGATAAATGTACAAAGAGTTTTATGTTAGCAAAACGGTAGAACCGGATAAGGCCCGCAAGGCGGGGACCAGCATACTCGGAAAAATCCAATTCGGGGTAGTCATGTGCAAGGTAGGAGAGCATAAGGATCTTGTGGTGTATCCGCATAGCTTCAATATCACAAACCCGCAGGCACTCACTTAACATTTTCTGGGTAGGCGGTAAACTAAATACGGTATTTATTAATATATGGTCTTCCGGTTTAATGGTCCGGCGGTATATCGTTTCAAAAAAATCCGCTGGTGTTTTTATGTGCATGCTGCTGTATTCTCCAATCCATGGTGTTCAATTGCAAAAAAAGGCGTACCAAGGCCTCCGGCGGTATTGCCGGATTTTTGCCATGCTAACTAAAAATTTAACCCGGCTGCCGCCGAAACAGGCTTGCCGGGTTTTTACTAACCCATATACAAGTTCACTAAATATGCTGCAGTCCCCATTTTACTTTCTATTGAAGCGGCCTTTTCCTTCATTAAGCAATGATGGAAAACCAGCAGAGACGCTATATATTGTGTCGGTGAACCAATTAAAGTTGTTAAAACACTGTATATGGGGGGGGGGGGGGGGGGAAATTAAATAAAAAAAACCACTGTGCTGAAGCGAATTTTCCCCCCCTAAAAAAAAATATGATTTTTTGGCTATCAGTAACGGGGTTTTAAGAAAGGAAAGGGCGGGTGGTGGGAAAGGAGGGTG
>BNVB01000108.1 GCA_025997795.1 Spirochaetia bacterium
AAGAAATCGGTTATACCGACCCCGATTACGGACTGGATTATCATTCTATGGCAGTACTGGACATGATCCACAGCCAGTCTCCGGATATCAGCCAGGGCGTTTCCGGCACGGGTCTTAAGAAATTCAAGGGACAGCAGGGCGCCGGAGACCAGGGAATGATGTTTGGTTTTGCCTGTAACGAAACCAAGGAGCTGATGCCCCTGCCCATCACCCTGGCCCACAAGATACTCCTCCAGGCGGCAAAACTGCGGAAAAACAAGACAATCAAATGGCTCCGGCCCGATGCAAAAAGCCAGGTTACCATAGAATACGAGGGGCATAAACCTGTACGAATTGACGCAGTGGTGGTTTCCCATCAGCATGATCCGGACGTGTCCTACAAAGAGATTGAATCCGCGGTGATCGAGAGCATCATTAAGCCGGTGCTAAAATCCACGGGGCTTTTGGACGATAAAACCAAGTATTACATCAACCCCACCGGGCGGTTTGTGGTGGGCGGCCCCTTTGGCGATACCGGCCTTACGGGTCGTAAGATTATTGTAGACACCTACGGCGGCATGGGCCGTCACGGGGGGGGCGCTTTCTCCGGCAAAGACCCAACCAAGGTGGACCGTTCCGCCGCCTATGCCGCCCGGTATGTGGCAAAAAACATCGTAGCTGCCAAATTGGCGGAACGCTGTGAAGTGGAATTGGCCTATGCCATCGGCGTACCTTTCCCCGTTTCGGTGATGATCGACACCTTTGGTACTGCCGTAGTTACAGAAAAGAAAATTGAAGATGCGGTAAAAAAAGTCTTTGATCTTTCACCGGCGGGGATCATCAAAGCCCTGGACCTTAGGCGGCCCATTTACCAGAAAACCGCTTCCTACGGCCATTTTGGCCGGAGCGAATTCCCCTGGGAAAAAACCGACAAAGTCGAGGAGCTAAAAAAGATCATCAAATAGCGGTTTTTTGTCTGCCATGAAAGAAGAACGCTATTGTCTAAGGCCGCCTTTGGGCGGTCTTTTTTGCTTGACAATAACAAACCAGTCTATTAAACTAGTTAGATAGATTATGGAGGAATGATTATGAATACTGGCAGTATCGGGACCTTTGAGGCAAAAACCCATTTTTCGGAAATTATTACCCTTGTAGAAAACGGCGCCGATTATGTTATTACAAAACGGGGTAAACCGGTGGCAAAGATCATTCCTTTTAAAGAAGAGCATGAAATGACCTTTAAGGAAGCGATAGAGCAGTTTGAGGTATTAAGAAAACGCTACCGTGGTGAACCTGGTTCGTTCAATATCCGCGAAGCAATTAAGGCAGGCCGTCCGTGAAGTCCTATGCCGCAGAACCGCAAAAAAAATATCCATCCAGGGTTTATGTGTTTGACTCTTCATTTATTGGTGCATTGATTATCCCCGATGAAAAAAGTCAGCGTTTAAGGAAGTTGTATGCTGCTATTCAAAATGAGGATGAAAAATATGCGCCTAAACTTATATGGTATGAAATGGCCAATATTTTTAACAATTTGATCCGGCGCAAACGATATACTTATGATGAAGTTTTGGATTTTATTCCCTTGTTGTCGGCATTACACATAACAAGTGATTCAGCCGGAGGTGTCGTTTATACAGAAAAACTCCTGCGCCTTTCCCGTGAGTATGATTTAAGTTCCTATGATGCGGCTTATCTGGAACTGGCGGGCCGTAAAAAAGCGGTACTTGCTACCCTGGATGAAGGACTACAGGCCGCCGCCGTAAAATACGGCGTTACACTCTTGCGTTAAAAATCATGGTCAGAGGAACACATGGATACACTGCTGTTACATCAATCCATTCATAATTCCGCGGAAATAAGCTTTTCCCGGTCCGGCGGTCCCGGGGGCCAAAATGTTAACAAAGTGAATACCAAAGTTACTTTGCGGATTAGGCTGGCGGATCTGGCGGGCCTTTCCGAAGCGGAACAGACCCGGCTCCAGGAAATGCTTGCCCCCCGCTTAAGCCGAACCCCCGATGTTACAGATAATGTGTCAGAGCCCGCCGGGGAACTGGTAATCAATTCCAGTGAAGAACGATCCCAGCGGGTAAACCTGGAACGGGCCTACGCCCGGGCAGAGGCGCTTATTAGCGCCGCCGCCCGACTGCCCAAAAAACGTCGGGCCGGAAGGCCCTCCAGGGCGGCCCGGGAACGGCGGCTTAAGGCAAAACACCTCCATGGCGAAAAAAAGAACGGCCGCCGTTTTTCCGCAGAGAACGACGAATGATGTGATTTCCTATCGCCGGGATTCCAACTTTAGTGGAAACCGAGACTCCTTTTGCCGTTCCGCTCTTTTTAACGTGTAATACGTTACAAAAACATACACCGCCATAATCGAAAGCAGAGCGGCAAAAAACAAAATCGCGGGGCGGTTCTCATCCCAATAGTCAAAGGAAAACCCTAAAAATAATTTTGCGAACATATCCCTGTCAAAAGACGCCCACACGCCAAAAGCGGCAAACAAAACCGCCGTTACCTTTGCCGCTTTTGTGCGGACGCTGTTTTCGCCTGACACACCTAACATTTTGCGCGTTCCCTTTACAAACATTCCCCAATGAAGCCCAAGGTGAATGCCGGTTAACGGCAAACCCCAATAGGCTGCGGTTGTGTGAATCTGCCGCAGCAACATTCCGCCGGGTAAATGCAGAAACGCTAATACGGCGCGGGACTGCAGCAAGCCGGTTATCAAAACGACGGCAAAAGTGAATACCAGCGCGGCATTGCAGGCGGCCATTACGGCGCGGCGGGGTGTGTAGGTGCCTTTGAAAATAGTTTTATACCATGTGCGGTTGATACCATTATGCGCAATAAACAACACAAACACACAAAGACCTATCCATTCATGGGCGGTATCTCCGGTGATGCGGTAAGCGTAAGCGCATAAGAGAAGGAGCGTCATAACAAGATCTATGATGATCCTTGTAATGAATTTTGCTCCCACTAATTCACCATTCCAAGCCGGCGAAGCCAGGCGTTGACTTCCCTTTGAACGGTTTCACGCTCTCTTTGGCTGCCGAGTTCAAAACTGCCGCTGCGTCCGCCCCGAATGGCAAGTCCTTCCAGAACGCTTGCTTTTGGTACCAGTTTTTTTAGGTCGTTGACGCTGCTTCCCAGACGGCTTCCGTTATGGGTACAAAACGGAATGATCGTTTTTCCGGCGAAATTATACTGTTCCAAAAAAGTAAAAAGCGCCATCGGCATAGTTCCCCACCAATTCGGATAACCTACAAAAATAATATCGTAGGAGTCCATATTGCTGACGCGTGTTGAAAGTGCGGGGCGGGCGTTTTCCCGTTGTTCCTTCTGTGCCAAAGCAATTAGCGGATTATACTCTTTAGGATACGTTTGGACGGTTTTAATTTCAAAAATGTCCGCGCCCACCGCGCCCTGTATTACCTGCGCGACAACACGGGTGTTTCCGCTTTCCGAAAAATACGCGACAAGAATTTTTTTCGTAGCGCCCGGCTGTGCATTGAGTTCCATAAATCCCTCCATGCAAAAGAATGCCAATACAAAGAACAAAAATTTTTTCATGATTCCTCCAAAAGTTGTATTTATCTTACGTTGATCAAGCGGTGACGATGGTTCAGGCCGGCTGGTCCCTTTGGGGGTTCTGCCGCCGGTAAGGCACGCTCCTGTTTTTTCTCCTGGAGTTTTTTGTCTTTCTCAAGGAGCTTCTCATAATAATACTGCATGTTTTCCTTCCCCCAACGCCACATATCATTGACAATGGGCAGGATGGATTTTCCCATGTCTGTAAGGAAGTATTCCACTTTGGGAGGCACCACGGGGTATATGGTCCGCGATATTATACCGTCCTGTTCAAGATCCCTTAGCTGTTTTGTCAGAATACGGTTACTAATCCCCGGAAACAAGTTAAACAACTTTCCATACCGATGAGGCCCTTCATTGCCCAAATGCCAAATAATCACGATTTTGTATTTACCGCTGATAATTGACATGGTCAATTCTTTTTCGCAGGTAAATTCGTGATTCCTCAATCTCCGTTCAATTTCAGATCGTAATTGAATCGACAAAAAAGCCTCCCCCAGCCCGGAAACTGGTTATTTACTGTTGGAGACTCATTATAAACTGAATTTTTCAATAACACAAGGAATTTCAACAGGAATTTATTCGCCAGAGTGTCTTCCTCGTCCCTGATTCGTTCATTTTTTCGGGACTTGTTGCGAAAGGATAAAAACACTAATATTACAATATAGAGGCTAACATGACTCAGGTAACAATACCCGTAGCAGACACCATACTGAATTCCCTAAATATGACTACTGTGGAAATAGCTTCTTCTATGCGTAAGGAATTTGCCCTTAAGAATTTCCATGAAGGAAAGCTTACCCTTGCCCAGGCCGCGGCTTTTTGCGGCATGAATGTGTACGATTTCATTTCCATAGCTTCCCAAGCAGGTATTCCCATAATTGACTACACCATAGAGGAAGTTGATCAGGAGTTGGTGCGGTTAAATGGTAATCGTTAGCGGCCTTATCCCTAAACCTTGACCCTGGCGAATCCGAAGCCCTGTCCCTGTATTGGGAAATATCCGCCGACTATTTGCTTATTGATGAGAAAAGAGGCCGGATCATAGCGGCAAGAAATGGCATACGGACAGTGGGTACTGTCGGTATTCTGCTATGGGCACAACAAAATGGGCTTATTCCCAAAGTTAAGCCCTCGCTTGATATTTTGAGACAAAACGATTTTCGTATTTCAGATATTTTGTACCAACAAATTTTGGAGAGGGCCGGGGAATTGTGCGGTCCCTTCGCATAACTTAACCACAAGCTGCCCTGTGGGCAGTACCCCCTCCCATTTATCCCCTGTGTAGACATATTTTCTAACAAAATAGCACGAATTCCCCTTCCAAGTAAGGAAAAACCCTTGACATATCTTTTTTCATAAATTAGCATTAAATTTATGAGAAAAGCCCGTAACTTGGCACGAAAATTGCACTCTCTCTCTCTCTCATAGTATCCCTTAACAAAAATTCTTTTCCCACTGAACTTGCCCATAAATTTCTCCGTACCTCACCTCTGGTTTCCGCTTTAGCGGAAACCCGGCTGTCCCCTAAAGGGGAATCCTTTTGGTCTCAAACCCTGTCGTGGCAGGGAAATTTTATAGAGGAGTAAAGAAATGAAAAAGAAAGTACACTTTTTAAGAGGAGCGGTTTTTACAGCAATGCTGTTTGCGGTGCTGTCCTGCGGCGGCGGGGCAGGCTGGACACCGGAATATGACGTCGGCGACACCGGCCCCGGCGGCGGGAAAA
>BNVB01000109.1 GCA_025997795.1 Spirochaetia bacterium
AAAAGCATGACGGCCCGAATGTTTACCCAACAGTATCTGGTTTCTGGAGATACCTACCGATTCGGGGGTCATGATCTCATAGGTTTCCCGCTTGGTCATAACGCCGTGCTGGTGTATTCCCGCTTCGTGGACAAAGGCGTTTTCTCCCACAATGGCCTTGTTGGGTTGGACTTTGACTCCCGTTACCTGGGTAATAAGGCGGCTAAGACTGTGAATTTGGGTTGTATCGATCCGGGTGTCCGCCTTGAACAGATCCTTCCGTACCCGAAGGGACATAACAATTTCTTCCAAAGATGCGTTTCCCGCCCGCTCCCCTATGCCGTTGATGGTACACTCCGCCTGATCCGCTCCGGCGGCAATAGCCGAAAGGCTGTTTGCCGCCGCAAGGCCCAGGTCGTTGTGGCAGTGTACCGAAAGCAGGGCCTTTTCCATGCCCGGGGTATGTTCTTTTATATAACGGATCCGTTCGCCAAATTCGCCGGGCATGGCATAACCCACTGTATCGGGAAAATTTACCGTTAACGCCCCGGCTTTGATTGCAGCGCCAAAAACGCTGCACACAAAATCCGGGTCACTGCGAAAGGCATCCTCGGCAGAGAATTCCACATCGGCGCAGAATTTTTTTGCATAGGCCACCGCCCGGGCGGTTTGTTCCAGCACCTGCGCTTTGGTCATTTTAAGTTTCCATTCCATGTGGACGGGGCTGGTGGCAAGAAACACATGAAGCCGGGGCTGGGCCGCTTTTTGCAAAGCTTCTCTTCCGGCATCAATATCTTTTTCCAGGGACCGGCATAATCCCGCCACAGTACAGTCTTTGATGATCCCCGTTATATTCCGGACCGACTCCAGATCCCCGGGGCTGGAAGCGGGGAAACCCGCCTCGATCACATCGACGCCAAGTTTTTCCAGTTTCCGGGCTACTTCAAGTTTTTCCTGGGAATTCATACTGCATCCCGGAGCCTGTTCGCCGTCCCGCAGTGTGGTATCAAAGATGATCACCCTTTTTGGTGTTTCGCCCGGTGTCATTCTGTTTTTGTTACACACTTGCCCAAAGCCGAATCAAGGTCGGCAATAAGGTCCTGCGCGTTTTCAATGCCCGCAGAAAGCCGCATAAGCCGGTCATTAACCCCCGCAGAAAGCCGCATGGCTTCGGGAATAGCCTGGTGGGTCTGCGCCAGGGGAAAGGTCATAAGCGATTCAACCCCGCCAAGGCTTTCTGCAAAAAGTATCAGGTTTAGGTTTTTGAGCAGCAGCGGAACATGGGCGCTTTCTTTTAGGTAAAAAGAGATCATTCCCCCGGCTCCCCTGGCCTGGGAAACGGAAAGTTCATATTGCGGATGATCCGCAAAGCCGGCATAAAAAACTTTTTCCACCTTGTTATGGCCCCGCAGCCAATGGGCAATTTTGGCGGCATTCTGTTGATGTTTTTCCATGCGCAGAGCCAGTGTTTTAATGCCCCGCAGCGTAAGCCATGCGTCAAAGGGAGCCAGGGTTGCCCCTTCGCTTTTCTGAATGTTCCGCAGGGCCTGTCCGGCGGCTTCATCAGAATGGACAATAAACCCCGAAAGGGTATCGTTGTGTCCCGCCAGGTATTTGGTTCCGCTGTGAACAACAATGTCCGCACCCAAATCCAGGGGATTCTGGAACCAGGGGGAAAGAAAGGTATTGTCCACAATCAAGCGCCCGTTAAACTGGTGTATCAGATCGGCACAGCGGCGGATATCGCTTACCTTCATCATGGGATTGGAAGGGGTCTCAATAAAAAGCGCTTTTGTTTCGCTCCGTACACTTTTTTCTACAAGGGAAAAATCGCTGGTGTCGATCCAGGAAAACGAATAACCGTAGTGTTCATAATAATCGTTAAAGAGCCTGTAGGTTCCGCCATAGAGATCCTCGGAAACAATAATATGGCTGCCGGGTTTAAAAATTTTGATCAGCGCAGAGATGGCCCCCATGCCGCTGGCAAAGGCAAGGCAGTCTTTGCCGTGTTCAAGCTGGGCCAGGGTTTTTTCCAGTTCTGTCCTGGTGGGGTTAACTACTCTGCTATAGTCAAAGCCGGTACTTTCCCCCAGGCCGGGGTGACGGAAGGTAGAACTTTGGTAAATCGGCGTGCTTATTGCCCCGGTAAGCGGATCAAAGGGAGTAAGCCCATGCACCACGGCGCTTTCCATGGAAAGCCCGCCGGAAAAACTGCTGTTACCCGTATCTTTAGTCATAGTTCCTAAACTAGACGGATTTGTACAAAATGTCTATGCTTCATAGTTAGACGTTGAAAAAAAAGATAGGAGTTATCATGAAAAAAATACTGTTTTTTGTTTGTATTGTATCACTGGCGGGAATAGCGGGGCTTGGCGCCCAGGAAAATGCCGCCGTTAAGGCGATTATCAATCACTATGCGGCACGGAACTTTTTTTCCGGCGCGGTGAATCAAGCGGACCTGGATCTGATCCTCCAGGCGGCAATCCATTCCCCCAGCGCCGCCAACCGCCAGCCCTGGCATTTTACCGTGGTGCAGAACATGGACTTGGCCCGGCGGATTATCCCCAATATAAGCGACGGCAATGTGCTTATTGTTATTTCTGCCCCCGGTGACGGCAAAACCAACGGCGGCCAGATCCTGGACTGCGGCCTGGCGGCCCAAAGTGTGTACCTTGCCGCCCAGGCGCTGGGACTCGGTTCCCGAATTTATACGGGTCCGGTGGACGGCGTAAACAGCCAGTTAAAACCGGCATTAAGCCTTCCTTCGGGCCACAGTGTGGTGGTCATTGTACGGATAGGCAGGGTCCAGCCCATAGACGCAGTCAGCGCCGCTTCGGCCCGGAATTCCCTGGACAAGCTGGTAAGCTACAAAAAGTAGCTGTTCCATAAATAGCCGCAACCCCGCCGCGAACAGCAGGGGCGTTGGTCTGTCCACAAAGTAAGACCGGACTTTAGCCGCACTCCTTTGTGGACAGACACTTACCTGCTTAGCGCGCTAAAAAGCGCGGACAGGACGGACAAGGTAGGTATGTTCCTTTGAGGAGTCCACCTGAACGTTGATCCAATTGCCATTAGACAGAAACCATGCGCAAAAAGGATGGGCCGTAAGCTCCGACGAGGACCAGAAATCCCCACTTAGACCGCCTATATTTTCGTACAGCTTGTTCAGTTCATCCTTGCTGGGGAGGAACCAGTCGTTTTTGCTGTAGGGGGCGGGACTGATGTAATTCCTGCAGGCCAGTGCCGCAGGGGGCCCCACAGTGTCAGCCGCCAGTATCGCCGCGGTATTGGCATAACCCGTCCCGATGGCGGTTGCTTGCGCAGCCCCTACTGGTGTTATGGCCCAGTTCTTCCAGTTAGGCTCGGAACCCCACATAAAGGTTCCGCTTATATCCGCCGGAGCCGCTTCCAGGTACTTGCAGGGTTTGCTATTTGAGGTAAAAGTATTTGGCCCATAGAAAATTATCCCGCCGCCCGGGCCGGTTTCGCCAATGGCATAGGGAGTGTTATACACCCTAACGGTTTTCGGGGCGCTTTCAACGCCGCTTTTAGTGATTTTAACGGTTATGGTTCCTGCTGTGTTTACGGTGATGTCAAGGGCATTGCCGTTCAAGCCCCCTTTGGTAACATTGCCGGTTCCATTGGTCAGGGTGATGTCCTCTGGCATTAACGTACTGAGGGCAGGAACAAAGGTAAAGATCAGTTTGGCGGTAGGGCCGTCTGTACCGCGGTCCGGTGTAATAGTGTAGGTGATGTCGCTTGGCTCGCCTACGCCGCAGGACAGAACCGCAAACAGCATTACTGTAAAAACCGCTCCCGTTAAAAAGTGTACTTTCTTTTTCATTTCTTTACTCCTCTATAAATTTTTCCCTGCCATGACAGGGTTTGAGACAAAAAGGGTTGAGTGGAAAGGGTTCCTCTTTAGAGGAACCCGGGGTTCTGGCTTTAGCGGACAGCCGGGGTTCCTCTTTAGAGGAAAAGGTTTCCACTTTAGTGGAAACCAGGGTTCCGTCAGACAAGACGGTATTGAGCCAGAGAAATTTATGGGCAAGTTCAGTGGGAAAAGAATTTTTGTTAAGGGATACTATGAGAGAGAGAGAGAGAGAGAGAGAGAGAGAGAGAGAGAGCAATTTTCGTGCCAAGTTACGGACTTTCTCATAAATTTAATGTTAATTTATGAAAAAAGATATGTCAAGGGTTTTTCCTTGCTATAAGGGCAAATTCGTGTTATTTTGTTGGGAAATGTATTTGCACAGGGAATGAGTGCAAATCTCGAGGGGATTAAGATTTTTTAACCGCGATGGCGCCAAAGGCGACGAAGGGGAAGAGGAAGAGAAAGTGGTAACAATCTTGTTATGTGCAGTTTGCACCAAAAGTGTATGAAAAAGTATGCATATAAAATAATAAAAGAATATGTAAAAAAATACTTGACAATGCATAAAAAAATGTGGTATTATATGATTAAGAGGTTTTATAATGAGAACAACTTTAGAATTACCCGATACTTTGCTTAATGAAGCAATGTCTTTGACAAATATGTCCACAAAAACCGCATTAATTAAATACGCATTGGAGAATATTATCCAACGAGAAAAGATAAAAGAATTGGTAAATTATTTTGGGAAAGTAAATTTAGATATAGATCTTAATAAAATGAGGAAAAGATGAATAATATTTTTGTTGATTCTTCAGCATGGATTGAATACTTTAAGGGGAATAAGGATTATGAATTTCTCAAAAATCTCATTGTGAATAATACAATATGTACAAATGATATAATTTTGACAGAGTTATTACCATCAATTATTCATAGAAAGGAGGTTCATTTGGCAGAATTATTAAACAGTTTAAGAAAATATATTTTATTGATAGACTGGCAAGACATACGAAATATTCAAATATCAAATTTAAAACATGGAAATAATCATATTGGGGTAGCTGATATAATTATAGTACAAAATTGTATTCAGAATAATTTGAAAATAATATCGCATGATAATCATTTTAGAGCAATGGAAAAATATATTCCATTGGAATTCTATAAATTATTTTACTAGCATTTCCATAATAAAATCGTTACCCCTTACTAAGGCGTGCAAAGGGGGAAAGAAGGGTCCACAACTTTCTTTCCTTCCTTGGTCGCCTTTGGCGCCTCCTATGTTATTTGTCAAGCACAAGACTCCCATTCCTCAAACTTTATTTTGTACAATTTAAACTTCTTTTCCAAAGTAACCCTGTCAGAGGCGTTGTAAAACTCCCGCCGCC
>BNVB01000110.1 GCA_025997795.1 Spirochaetia bacterium
CAAAACTATCCTCAAGGTGATTCTGCTTAACGTCTGCGAAAACAACGAAATAACAATTACCGCCGACGGGAGCGACGAAGAGGCCGCACTGGAGGATCTTAAGGCCCTGGTGGAGTCGAATTTTACCGCCGTCAACCCCAAGGTTTCTCTTTAGAGGATAGCCGGTTGTCATTTAGCTTTCCGGAAAGTAAGTTATTACTTTAATACATCGGGCCGCAGCATATTCTGGACAGAACAGTAACTTTTTACCCGCAATGACCCAAAGGGTTCGGCCTTGGGGTTTTTCTTGTAATCATCCAGGGTCTTTTCATAAAGGGGCAGGGGAATCCGGGTTACCGCCACTTCATTGTTCTTGATCCCGTGGATATGGAATTCCAGGCCCGTTTTAGTTTGTGCATTGTACCAGACGCTTATATCCGCTTCGGGGTATGTTTCGTCGGCTTTCATCAAAAGATAATACTTGATAGATTCCACTGCTTCCGGTACAAGATCGTCCCGGTACATGGCTATCCGTTCCGCCAGTTCCGGGTAGGAAATAATCGTTTCCCTGGCCTGGACCTGGTTTTTGTCTTCTTTTCTGCGGTAAAATTCTCCCCGGTCAAGTTCGGGCAGTGTTTCAATAACAATTCCTTTGCCGGGCCAATTAACGGTCAGGGGAAATTCGGGTTTATGTTTTTTACCGCAGCTTGAACAGGTATAATTCATAAAGTTCCCCGCGAGGATATCTTCGATAAGCTGAGGATCCGTGTCCAGGTTAATTTCTTCCGGTACATCTACGGTAAAGGTATTATCGCAGAAACAGGGTATCTTATGACGCATAAAAACTCCTTGTTTTACCGGTTTTTAACGGCCGGTAAAAAAAACAATATCGTTAAACACAGCAAAAATCATAAGGGAAAAGATAATTACCATCCCGGCGGTTTGAAAGACAGAAACTGCCCTGGGGTGGAGGGGACGCTGCCGGATCATTTCCACAAGAAAAAGAATGATCATGCCGCCGTCAAGGATAGGCAGAGGAAGCAGGTTCATAAGGCAGAGGGCTATGGAAATAAGGGCAAGAAAATTAAGGGCTGTACTAAAACCCGTGCCCACGCTTTCTTCAAAACCGCCAACGGCAATTTCCCCTACCATATAGGTTATCCGGGCAGGGCCCGATACCGCCTGGGTCAAGTCTATGTCCTTTTTAAAGAGAAGCCCCAGGCCCTTTACCGATACAGCAAAGATTTTTGCCGCCTCCCCGCTCCCCGTTGCAAGCGCATTGAAGGGAGAAAGCGCCGGCGTTTTAAACTGAAGCGATGGATATTCAATTCCCAGATCGGGGAAGCCGCCTGGGTATTCTACGCCGCTTAGTTCCGTTGTTTCGCTTTTTCCGTTCCGCTCAAAGTCAAGAAAAAAGTCCGGCGGTTTTTCTGCTGCAAAAACCCGCAGGAACGCCACCGTATAGAGAATCTCCCTGGACACTTCATCGCCTGTTGTATGTACCCCGGTAATGCGGTCGCCGGGCTTAAGGCCGGCTTTTTCCGCGGGGCTTCCGCTTCGCAGCGATTGAACTACCGGTTCTGTCCAGTGGTAAACGCCGATTTTTCCCGCCCCGGTTTTATCAAGACTGGAATGTATGGTAAGGTTCACTGTTTCGCCGTTTCGCAAAACCGTTACAGGAATATCCGTATCAGCATTAAAAGCTATGTTTTCCTGTATATCCCGGAAATTGGCGATCTCTTTTCCATCAATGGAAATGATCCGGTCCCCGGTCCGGAGCCCTCCCTGATCGGAAGGATAGGTCTTGCCGTCAATATCCGCCAGCAATACGATCCTGTTTTCCAGGGTGTTTATTTCTATTCCCCTGCCCCAGATTACCGAAAGAACAATGATCGCAAAGATAAAGTTAAAAAAAGGACCGGCAAAGGCAACGCCGATTCGTTTCCAGGGTTTGGCTCCAAGAAAGGTTTTTGGATCGGGGTTTTTGCTTTCCCAGGCTTCATGGAATTCGTTCTCTCCCCGCATTTTGCAGTAACCGCCAATAGGAAAAATTCCCAGCCGGTATTCTACCGCGCCTATTTTCTTTTTAAGGATAGCCTTTCCCCAGCCTATGGAAAAAGCTTCCACCTCAATACCCGCAAGACGGGCGGCAATAAAGTGGCCCAGTTCATGGACAAAAACTACAATACCAAGGCCGATTAACCCCAGGATTACTTTAATAATAACTTGAATAATAATCATTACTGCTCCCTAAAAAAAGAAACGATACAACACATAAAAAAGCGGCGCCGTAAGGGCTATGGAATCGGTGGAATCCAATACGCCGCCCCGGCCGGGAACCATAACGCCTGAATCCTTAAAGCCGCAGCTCCGTTTTATCGCCGACTCCGCCAGATCGCCAAAAATAACCGCAATACCGGAAAACAAGCCCAGGAGCATACCCGAAGGAAGTTTGGCAATTTGATCCGGTACAAAGGCTTTGGGGAAGTGATAGGTTAGGGCGGTACAAACCGCAACCGAAGCAGCCAAACCCGCAATATAACCGGCAAGGCTTTTGTTGGGGCTTACCGGGAAAAATCCCTTGTTACTTTTGCCAAAGAGCATTCCCGCAACCCAGGCTATGGAATCGTTGGCCATGACGGTAAGGATAAAAACCAGAATGATGGTGCTGGAATATTCCATGGCAGACATGGTAATAATCCAGCTTAAAAGCAGGCCCGGATAAATCATTACCGAAAAACCCGCCGAAAGGCGGTTTAACACATTGGAAAAATCCTTTGTCCGGTAAAAAACCTCGGACACAAGGAGCCATGATGCACCTATAATAAAAAGTGATTGGGTTATGGCGGGGTTTGTGTCAAAACTTACAATAAGCATCATGGAAAGAGGGCTTAGGGAACCAAGGATTGCCGCTTCAACAGGATACACCAGAAAGCCCTTGCTCCGGAGCATCAGGGCAAATTCCACTGCCCCCACAGAACTGGCAGCGATGATAAGCAGATTTAGGGCCAGGTGATTGTACTGGGGTACAAGGAGAATGAGCGCCGCCATGGCCGGGACACCGATAAAAAAAACCAAAAGCCGGGGCAGTATCTGTTTCATGGTTTTATACCGCCGAATTTCCGTTCCCGCTTTTGGTACGATGCCAAGGCAAGGCCCAGGTCATCTTCGGTCCAATCCGGCCACAATACCGGAGAAACATAATATTCCGCATAGGCCCCCTCCCAGAGGAGAAAATTGCTCGTTCTCAATTCCCCGGCGCTCCGTATAATAAGGTCCGGGTCCGGCACATCAGGATTGTCCAGAAACCCGGTGATGTCTTCCGCGGTAATTTCGGCAAAGAATGCCGGGGCAAAGGATACCTCGGCATCCTTTGCCGTGGCATCCTTTGCCGTGGCATCCTTTGCCGTGACATTCTTTGCCGCAATTGCCCGGTTTACCGCCCGGACAATCTCGTCCCGGCCGCCGTAATTCAATGCCAGTATTACCTGGAGACCGCCGAAATCCTTTGTCTCTTCAATGGCTGCTTTTAGTTCCGCATGTATATCCGGCGGCAGTCCCGCCGAATCTCCTGTGTGGCGTATCCTGATATGGTTTTCACGGTAAAAATCCAGCTCACCCCGTAAATATTGTTTTACAAGGCCCATGATAAAACCAACTTCCTCTGATGTACGTTTCCAGTTTTCCGTGGAAAAAACATAGAGGGTAAGATACCGGATACCCAAACCTGCGGCGGCTTTTACCACACGCTTGGCAGCCTTGAGCCCTTCCTGGTGCCCCTGTGTCCGCCTAAGGCCCCGGCCCTCTGCCCAGCGGCCGTTCCCGTCCATGATAATACCTACATGGACGGGTTTTCCCCCATTATTGGGCAATAACCCAGAGCCTTGCGGCTGCGGGTTTACACTTCCATGATTTCCGATTCTTTTTCCTCCAACACTTGATCGATTTGTTTGATGTACGAATCGGTCAGCTTCTGAAGTTCTTCGGAAGTTTTGGTTTCTTCGTCTTCGGTTAAGACCTTGTCTTTAAGTAATTTTTTTAGTTCCTCATTGCCGTCCCGGCGGATATTCCGTATTGCCACCCGGCCCTGTTCCGCCTGCCCCTTGGCCTGCTTAACCAGATCTTTCCGCCGTTCCTCCGTTAAAGGAGGAATGGCGATACGGATTACCTTGCCGTCATTGGAAGGATTAAGGGAAAGTTCCGATGAGCGGATAACCTTTTCAATTTCGCCAATCAGGGCTTTGTCCCAGGGCTGGATAACAATAAGCCGGGCTTCGGGGGTGGAAATATTTGCCACCTGGTTAAGGGGAGTTTTTTCGCCATAGTAGTCCACCCGGACTTTGTCAAAGAGGGAAGGGGATGCCCGGCCGGTACGGAGGGCTGCATACCCTTCCCTAATGCTGGCAATAGTTTTTTTCATCCGCTCTTCGCAGGATGTTACGACATTACACACCGGCATTCATGCGCCAACCTTGTAGTAGGCATAATCGGCAATGGTCAGTTTTGCGCCGGTCTTTTTGCCCGCTTCTTCCAGGGCTTTGGCGACACTGAGTTTTTCGTCCTTTACATACCCCTGATCAAGGAGGCAGATATCCTTAAGAAATTTATTGATCTTTCCTTTAAGGATGTTTTCCACTACATTGGCGGGTTTACCCTGGACCGATTCGTCCTGTTCCATCTGCTTGCGGAAAATTTCTTCCTGTTCCTTAAGCCAGGCCGCATCGACCTTTTCCCGGCTTAACACATAGGGATTAAAAGCAGCAATGTGGAGGGCAAGGTTAAAGGCAAAGGTCTTGACCTCATCATCCTTAAAGGCTTCCGGTTTGTCGGAAGCAAGTTTTACTACCACCCCAATGGCGCCGTCGCCGTGGATATACCGGGTAAGATATTCATTGGCGGCGGCATCCATTACAGCAAGCCGCTTAAGGGTCATGTTTTCCCGGATCTTTGTAGCAAGGCCGGTAACCAAACCTGCCAGTTCTTCATTAGGTTCGGTGTAACCTTTTTCCAGGGCCCTCGCGGTAACGTCGGCCCCCAGGGTAATAAAGTCGGGGTTCCGGGCAACAAAGTCCGTTTCCGAAGCGATTTCCACCAGCACCGCCCGGCTTCCGTCTTCCTTTATTTTAATAAAGATTTTTCCCTCGTTGGTGGCCCGGCCCGCCCTTTTTTCCACTGCCGCAAGGCCCTTTTCCTTAAGGGCCTTTTCTGCCGCGGCAAAATCGCCGTTGGCGGCCACCAGGGCATTTTTGCACTCCATCATG
>BNVB01000111.1 GCA_025997795.1 Spirochaetia bacterium
CCGGAAGAAGCGCCGAACACGGAACAGAACTAGGAAACATCTAAAAACTTCAGTTTTTAGATGTTTACCTCTTAAAAAGGCATTTGCGCAGTCTTTAGACGAGCAAATGCAGGGGCACCGTAAAAACTAACCGAGTTTTTAGAGGTGCCCACTAGTAGTATGTATGGCCGAAACCGGACTAAAGGATAAAATCCCTCCTCATAACGAAGACGCGGAAAAGGCAACCCTTGGGGCTTTGCTTCTGGATGACGATGCCATAAACACGGCAGTACAGTTCCTCAGGCCCGGTGATTTCTATTCCAACGCCAACCGCCGGGTGTATGAGGCTATTCTCAATCTTTCCAACCACGGTGGGAAGAAAGCGGATATTATCACCGTGGTGGAGGAACTCAAGTCTTCCGGGGAACTGGACGCCGCCGGAGGTCCCGCGTATGTGGCCTCACTTACCACGGTGGTGCCCACCGCCGCCAACATTGAACACTACGCGAAGATTGTTCAGGACTGTTCCACCCGGCGCGCCCTGATCCGTATTGCCAACGAAACCAACGCCAAATCCTATGACGAATCCCAAAAATCCCGAATCATTCTGGAGGAAACCCAGCAGCGGATCTTCGAGCTTACCGAAACCGGGCAGACCTTTGCCTTTAAAAAAGTCAGTGAAATTATCAAGCAGACCATTGATAAAATTGAGGAACTCTCAAAGTCCAACAAGAAATATACCGGCGTTCCATCGGGGTTTGAAGCTCTGGACGCGCTTACTTTGGGGTTCCAGCCCGCGGAATTTGTTATTATTGGAGCCCGGCCATCAATCGGAAAAACTGCCCTTGCCCTGGCTATGGCCGCCCATGTTTCCATCAGAAAAAAAATCCCCGCCGCCTTCTTTACCCTGGAAATGCCCGACCAGGCCCTGATGCTGCGGCTTATTGCAAGTGAGGCAAATATTGAATCCAATGCTCTGCGCACCGGTTCCGGTCTCAAAATTGATGATTTTCACAAGCTGATAGAAGCGGCGGGTAACATAAACGATGCGCCCCTGTACATTCTTGATATGCCGAATATGAAGCTTCTGGATCTGCGGGCACAGGCCCGCAGGGCACGGTCACAGTATAAGGTTGAGATCATCTTTATCGATTATCTCACCCTGATTAGTGCGGAGAATTATATGATCCCACGGCACGAGCAGGTGGCGGAAATTTCCCGTTCCCTGAAAAGCCTTGCGCGGGAACTCAATATCCCCATCGTGGTCCTTTCCCAGTTGAGCCGGGAAGTGGATAAGCGAACCGGCGGCCGGTCCGGGACGGCGGGGAAGCCGGTGCTGGCAGACCTTAGGGAATCGGGCTCCATCGAACAAGATGCGGATCTGGTGCTGTTCCTCCACCGGGAACGGGAAACGGACAAGGAAAATCCCGAAGCCGCCCCCGGCGGCGATATTCCAACCGATCTTATTGTGGCGAAAAACAGGAACGGTCCTACGGGCATCGTGAATATTCTCTTCCGGTCCAAGTTTACCAAGTATGTTTCGCTGGAGAAACATCAATAGGATCGATCGCCGGTGGCCCGCTTGGGGGACTTTACTCGACCGGTCCTCGCAGGGCGGTACCGTCCTTTGTCTTCAAAATCCACTCACTTTTGTATATCCGCAATAAGGCCAAAAGTTCCCCGGTTCCGGCATCGTGCCAACTGATATTACCCTCCGTGTCGATGGCAATAAAACGGTTTCCCCCGTTGACAAGAGCGACGGGCAGGCCGGGGCTCCGCTCAAAGGGAATAAAGCTCTGCCCGCCGTAGAGGAGCGCCCCGTCCCCCCCGATGGTGGCGGCTATGACCCCTGCGCTTTCGGCAATACCGAAGGCCGTATCCTCCCCCTGGTATTCTGCCATTTTGACAGACCGGGCGGGATTTGACGGATCAAGACGCAGCAGGGCGGTTTGCATGGCGCTGCCGCTGCCTTCGACGGCGGCGCAGTACAGGGAACCGCTTCCGCTCCGGTAAATCCGCACCCCAATGGAGGCCGGGTAAGCCAGGGGGACGGTTTCTCCGGTGGTGATGTTGATCTTGAGAAACGGGGTATTCCCCAAAACCGCGCTCCGCCCGATGATGATGTTCTGCCCGTCCAGAAACGCCGCGTCCAGCGCCCCGGCGGAAGAGAATGAAAACTCCCTGGTTCCGGGTTTCCTGGAATCAGGGGGTTCCTTAGACCCTGTAGGGCCCAGTGAAAATACGGCAATATTTCCTACCGAATCGAGAAACAGGGCCTGCTTCCCCAGAACCGAGGCTGAGCGAATAGGGGAGGGCATGGAAAATTTGTCTAAACCGATGCGTCCGCTTTCCCGGAACGAAGATTGGGATGTATCAGGTTCCACTATTTTAATAACCGGAATATTTTTGAGATCATGATTCTGCCAGTACAAAAATATCTCCGGCGAACCTGAAGTTCCTGCCTTAGCTCCGGTGCTATTCCCCGGAACCTCCGTCGGGCGCGAAGCGCGCAGGTTCCCCTCCGGGTCGGCGGCGATACGGGTATAGGATTCGGCGCCGGTCAGATGCACGGGCGAACCGTCCCTGATGGCGGTATAATCCAGGGGAAGAAACCCGGTTAAATCACCATCCAGGATAAAGGCCAGCACCGAACCGGAGGCGGCCGCTTCCCGTACCGGTATCTGCTCGACGGCTTCCATGGGCCGGGAACTGCCGTCAGGCGAGAGAAGATACACCCTGCCATCGGAGCTTCCCAAGGCGGCGCCTGAGGAGGTTTCGGCTGCGGTGGTCACGAAGGGTATGTCGTTGGGTATAAGCCTGCGGTTACGGGTTTCCGATCTGCCCCTGTTGTCGATCGTATAACCGGCCAATTCGGTGTTGCCGCCTGCCGGCGAAAGACAAAAGAATTCCGCCTTGTCGGTATTTGCGGGGAACAGGGTACCCCGCTTAATCCGCCCATCCCGGAAAATTTCTTTCCCCGAAACGGCGTCCAGTATCACCAGTCCCTGGGAATCAAAGCCCCCAAAGAAGCGGTTGTTCCCAAAGAGGATGGGGGAAGTGATGCCCGCGGGAACCGGGAAATGCCGGATCTCATCCCCGGACGAAAGCTCCCAATATGAGAGAGACCCCGAGGGGGAATAGGAAATCATGGTCCGTTCAGATTTACCGGTGGCGGTAAAGGAAACCGGGCCGGTAAGGTTCTCCGGGGACGGCAACAGCTCCCCGGTTTCGGGGTTGATAAAAACAACCCCGTTTTGGGCGTCCAGGGAATTTCTATCAAAACTTGTTTTGACGAAGCTCCCCGCGGAAGTTCCAGCGAAGCTCCCCGCGGAACTTCCAGCGAAGCTCCCTGCGGAAAGGATGATGAAATTTCCCCCGGCGGAATAGGCTAAACAGGATATGGGATCCCGGAACCGGAGGATAAAGAGATTTTTCTTTTTCTGATAATCCCAAGCGGATATACGATACAGCCCCATACCATTACTTTCGGCCACTGCGATTTGGGGGTAACCGGGCCGTAACACCATGGAGGTCAGGGCATAACCGCTTAACTGGAACCGCTCTTCCGCGGCGTTATCTTCAATATTCCAAATTCCCAGGAAGCCGTCTTCCCCGGCGCTTAAAATACGATCCTTCCCATCATATATGAGGGCGTTCACCTTCCCCTGATGTCTGCCGGCAATACTCGCCGGCTTGGCAGGAACTACCGGATCGGCGCTTTCTTCCGGGGTAACGGTTTCTTCCATAATAGCTGTTTCTACCGGAGCGATGGTTTCCGCCGGGTTGACGGTTCCCTCCGGGGCGGAAGTTTCTCCCGGACCGGCGGCTCCCTCAAGGCCAACGGTTTCCGCCGGATCGGTGGGCGCCACCGGATCAGAGGGTATTACCGGGGGAGTACTCTCTGCCGGGACAGCGATTTCCTCAGAGGTATCAATCACGCTTTCCGGCTCCTGGGCTATTATGCCGCTGCCACCCAAAACGAGACTCCCCAGAAGAAGCCCCGCGAAAATCCGGGGCAGGGACAACCTCATTTTGAATTCTCCGGCATGTCGAGGGAGGCTCCTTTTGGGGTCATCATATTCTGTACGGACAGGTAGGTTCGGAACCGCAGGGCCGCAAACAATTCGCTCTTGGGGTGCTTTTTATAATCCGCCAGAGTTTTTTCATACACCTCCAGGGGCACTTTGGTTACCGCCACGGAATTTTCCTTGAGCCCCTGAAGGTGAAACTCCAGGGCGCCGGCATCTTTTGACGGAGCTTTGGTCAAGGGACCTTCGGTCGAGGGACCTCTGGTCGACGGATCTTCGGTCAAGGGACCTCTGGTCAACGGACCTATGGTCCGATGGTACCAGATGCTGATTTCCTCATCGGGGCAGGTTTCTTCGGCCTTAAGGAGCAGGTAGTACTTGAGGGCTTCGACGGCAGCCGGTTCAAGCCCGTCCCGGATCACCCGAAGCCGGTCCGCCAGTTCGGGGTAGCCGATGACGGTTCCGGTTTTCATATTTCGATCCTTTTCCTTCTTTTCGTGGTAAAAGGACATACGCTCCAGTTCCGGGAGTACCTCAAGCCTGAGGTCCCGGCTGGGCCATAAAACCGTTATAGGGAATTCGGGCTTGTGTTTTTTGCCGCAGCTCGTACAGGTAAAATTCATAAAGGCGCCGGAAACGATTTCAGCCAGATACCGGTTTTCGGCGTCCAGATCGATTTCTTCAGGGATTTCCACCGTAAAGGTGTTTTCACATAAACAGGGTATCTTCCGTTTCAACCGTTCCTCCTTACTTGCCGCGGGCCAGGAACAGAATATCTCCAAAAACCGCGAAAAGCATGAGGCCAAAAATCAGCACCACCCCCACGGTTTGAAAAGCGTAGACGGTTTTGGGCTTAAGGGGGTGCCCTCTGAAAAATTCGATGATGAACAGGAGTATCATACCGCCATCCAGGATGGGCAGGGGGAGGAGATTCATGATGCAGAGGGAAATTGAAATGAGGGAGAGGAAACTTGCCATGGAACTGATGCCCAGTCCAAAGCTCTGC
>BNVB01000112.1 GCA_025997795.1 Spirochaetia bacterium
GGCGGCAATGCCCTCCAGAATTTCCCGGTCGTAGACCGCTCCGGTAGGATTGTTGGGATTGATGATCACCAGCGCTTTGGTCCGGCTGGTAATCTTGGCCCGGATATCCGCCAGATCGGGGTTCCAGTCCGAATCCTCGTCACAGCGGTAATGAACGGGGCGGCCCCCCGCCAGGGTTACCGCGGCAGTCCACAGGGGATAATCCGGCATGGGGATAAGGACCTCGTCGTCCGAATTAAGCAGCCCCTGCATGGCAATGGAGATAAGCTCGCTTACCCCGTTTCCGACATAGATATCGTCAATTCCCACATCCACAAGCCCCTTGGTATGAAGATCCAGGACAATAGCCTTCCGGGCAGAAAAAAGGCCCTGGGAATCGCCGTAACCCTGGGCATCTTTCATATTAACAACGATGTCGTGGATAATGACGTCGGGGGTATGAAAGCCAAAGGGGGCGGTATTGCCGATGTTAAGTTTAATCAGCTCAAAGCCTTCTTCTTCAAGCCGCCTGGCTTCCTCTATCAACGGTCCCCGGATATCGTAACAGACATTATCGAGTTTGCTTGATTTATCAAAAGTTTTCATTGTTTCTCCGTTTGTTCATTGTATGTTTTACTTTGCTTAATTCCGGTAGATATAATCCGCAGCCTTCCCCAGGTAAGAAACCAATACCGCGGCGTGTACTTCCGTTTCTATCCGTTTTATTTCCCGGTCCCAGACCGCCCGCTTCCCAAAGCTTTGCCTGACCCGTTCTTTTCCTGCCCCGGCAGCCTGCCGCAGTTCCGCCGTCCGGCGGGGTAAAAAGGCGGCAATACTTTCGTTAAGGAAATAAGCAGAAAGGGCGGTAAGAACACCCTCCCGGCCTTCCCGGCAGAGCAGCATAAAGGTATCCGCCGCCGCCTCAAACTGCCGGGAGAGGAACAGGGAAAACCCCAGATACCAGCGGACCCATTCCGCCCGGGACCCCGCTCCCGAAAGCGGGCCCGAAAGCCGGGCAGAAAAAAATTCCGCCGCCCCCTGGTTATCCCCGCAGAGGAGCCGGGCGGCGCCAAAAACCAGCACATTGTCGTTTAAGAGGCCTTTTTTTACTCTGGTAAGTTTTTTTTCAAGCTCCGTAACAGCCTTGGCATCGGACATAACAAGATAACTTGTGGCCAAGAGCTTTACCAGCCGGGCAGTATAACGGCCCCGGCGCAGTACCCGGTCCTCAAGAACATGAACCAGGGCGGGCCAGTCTTCCCTTTCCAAAAGCACATAGATCCGGTAGTTTACCGCAAAATACAGGTCCAAAAGGAACAGAACCCCCAGCACCAGGAAGAGGAGCAGCCAGCTGTTTTGCCAGAAATAACCGGCCATATCCTTTCCCAGAATCGCCAGGGGCAGGACAAACACCAAAAGGACGAAAAACACGATAAGTATATTAAAAAATACGATAACAGCCTTAAACTTCAAAACCCCTCCACCCTGCCACGATCTAACCATTGTATCAAATAGTAATTGCTATTATCGATACTTTGGGTCATAATAATAAATTGAAGGAATATCGTCAATTTGAAGAACTTTGTGATTAAAGAAATCCCGGTGGGAAGCTTTTTTAGCGAACCAGTATACCTGGATGACAACTTTATTTTAACCGCCCCGGAAATTAACTTTTCTCCGGAACTGGCAAAAACCCTCCAAACCTGGGAATTCAAGGAAGTCCGCTGTGACGGGGATCCCCAGGAAGAGTATTCTGGAAACGAAGAAACCGTCCAGGAAGTGGAAGGCATGGCGGAAAAGTCTCTTTTAAGCGACGGAACAGAACTCCAGGAAGCGGAAAACCTCTATAACGATTTTTTAAAGTATGTGGAAACACTGTTTACCCAGGTAACCACCAAAAAAGAACTGTACTTTAATTCTGTGGCGGAACGGGTTAAGGCCCTCTGCGATGCCACAAGGGAAAACCGCCGGTACCTTCTGCGGGTTATGAAAAACGATTCCCAGGGCCAGAATTACCTGGCTTCCCATGTGGTAAAATCCACCATTATAGCAGTAATTATCGGGGCTTTTATCAAACTGCCCTCCCACCGGCTTATTGAACTGGGGGTAGCGGCACTGCTCCACGAAATTGGCATGGTTAAACTGCCCTCCCAAACCTATATGAGCAACCGGCCCCTCTCTCCCCAGGAACGGAAACTTATTTTGGGCCATCCTATTCTGGGCTTTAACCTGCTTAAAACCTATGACTTTCCCCTGGTGATAAGCCTGGCGGCCCTGGAACACCATGAACGGGAAAACGGTACCGGTTACCCCCAGAAACTTACCGGGGAAAAAATCAGCCTCTATGCCAAAATTATCGCCGTGGCCTGTTCCTACGAAGCTTTAACCAATAACCGGCCCCACAAAGATGCCAAAGACGGTTATTCGGGGATGCTGGACCTGCTTAAAAACGAAGGAAAACAGTATGACGATACCGTTATCAAAGCCCTGGTTTTTTCCCTTTCGATTTATCCTATTGGTCTTTATGTATTACTTTCCAACGGCAGAAAAGGCCAGGTAGTGGATGTAAATCCGGAAAACCCCAAGTTCCCCATGGTTCAGGTCTTTGGTGAATTAAACCCTGACGGCAAAAACAAGATTATCGAAACTTCCCAGGACGGGGTCTCTATAAAACGGCCCCTGCAAAAGGAAGAAATCTCCTGATGATTTTTCCCTGGAAGTACCTGGCTTCGATCCTGCCGGGACGGTCTCACCGTCCCGGAGAAGAAGCATTCCGTTTGGCCCTGGAAGAAGGAGAAAAAACAGGGGCGGTGGAAAGCAGGGAAAAATCCATGGTGGAAGGAGTCCTCTACCTGGGGGACCGGCCCATCAGCGCTTTTATGACCCACCGGTCCGAAATTGAATGGCTTGATATAAACGCCGGAGCGGAAGAAGTGCGGGAAAAAGCCCTGGAGTTCCGGTCCCAGGGTTTTTTCCCTGTTATCCGGGGTACCCAGGATAACATTGCCGGAGTTGTGTCGGTCCAGGACATACTTATCGCCCTTATCGAAGGCTGGAAAGGGCTTGCGGCAATTATGAAAAAACCCCGGTTTATTCCCGAAACCCTCAGCGCCCTTAAAGCCTTTGAAGCCTTTAACGAAGAAGATGAATACTACCTTTGCGTTATGGATGAATACGGCGGTTTTGCCGGATCGCTGCGGGTTCGGGATTTAATTGAAGAAATCGTTGGTGAACTTGGAGGTTCCGCCCCGGAAGCGGATTCGGTGATACTCCAGGAAGACGGAAGCTGGCTTGTTGACGGCAGTCTAAGCCTGGACGAACTGGCAAAAACAGCGGGGCTGGAAAAACTGGGAAAAGAAAATCCCCGGGACTACCATACCCTGGCAGGATTTATCCTTAAACTTGCCGGAGACATTCCCCGGACCGGCGAATGTTTTACCTGGCAGGGCTTCCGCTTTAAGGTGCTGGACCTGGACGGAAACCGCATTGACAAGGCAGAAATTCGCCGCGAATGATTATTCACAGCGCCTAACCCTACAGATTTATTTACTATGGATTTATTTACGCTGGCTAATACCGGAAACTTCCCCCCAGCGCCCAATAATGGCGTAGGCTGTTGTTCTTTGGGATACAGTCCCGGTTCCAGCCGTATTCGGCGGTATACTCGGCGCTTAGGGTAAGATCGCCAAACTTTGTTGGAAAAAGCCAGCTTAAACCGAAACCCCCGGCAAGTTTTGTTTCCAGGTAAGACTGGGTAAGAAAATGCAGTTTTGAATAATTGTTATCCTTGTCATCTTCGCCATTACCGTCGTCAAAGATTGAACCATCGTGGTATTGCTGGTCCGGCCAGCCAGTCCTGTCTTTTGAAGCATTGCCATGGCGGATAAAATAACCGGAAATACTGACATCCAGATTAGGCAGGGTGGCCCAGGTACTGCGAACGCTGATCCGGTCGCTGTTGGGTTCCAGATCCGGTCCAAGGTTTTTGCCCGCATGGGAATAATCCTGGTAATTGGGCAGGGGACGTGATTTTGTATAACGATTAGCATAGTCTTCCGGATCATTCAGGTGGGTATACATATAGGGAAAGATCAGCGTGTAATCCGCCGCCAAGGAACGGAGCGCTCCTTTTTCCGGCGTCCATACGACACCAAGTTCACCTGCCAGTTTGTATTTGGTGTTAAACTTAAACCGGATCATATCGTTAAAGTGAAGATCGTCAATATAGATCTGGGTAAGCAGCTGGGCATTACGCATAAAGGACCAGCGTACCAAAAAACCCATAAAGGCATTGTCCCCAAAATCCGCCAGAGACTGGGCGGCAAAAAGCTGATTAAAGGGAATAATATAGAGGGGCTCAATACGGCCGCCCCAAATGATGGCTTCCATAAAGGAAAATTCCAGGGACGGCACCGGCCTGAAATTGAATACATGGGTAACCAGGTGTTTTTCGGGAAAGCGTCTCGCTCCGGTGGTGTCGGAGGCAACCAGTTCCAGCCAAAGCATTTCAAAGGACCATTTGGGCTGGCGGAACATAAGCCCAAAGTGACCGGCTCTGGAAGCCTGGGGGCCTATAATAACGCCGTTATCGTAAAAGGGGCCCATGGAACTGCGGATAAGGCCGGACTGAAAATAAAACCCGCTGTTTCCCACCGCCAGGGCCGATGTCCAGTTTTGTAAAATCTGGAGAGACCCCACATCGGAGATGTCGGAAATCATGTCCGGGTAGGGGCTGTAGGTTCCCGGCACATTGTAACCCTCTTCGGGGTTCCGGCTTGAACCGTAAACAAACATGGAAAAACTTCCCGCCAGCCAGTCGGCAAGCTGCAGTGTCCCGTCCGCAAAGGGCGCAGCCAAAAGCGAAGTACTGCTGTCCTGGCCTTCTACGCTGCCGGTAATTCCCGCATGGAGCGCCCCCTTTCCGTTGGGGGAACGCCACAGCGCAGGGCCTGGGGAGCCGGACCCCG
>BNVB01000113.1 GCA_025997795.1 Spirochaetia bacterium
GTTTTTCAGGCCGTATCATTAGTCTGGATGCCTTGACTTATGCGGGTAATCGGATGAGTCTTAACGACATTGAGGCGAAGTTCGGTGCCAATACCCGGAATACAGAACAGCGTTACTATTTTGAACATGGCGATATCTGTGACCGTACCGTTGTCGATGAAGTATTAAAAAAATACGGAATTGATACTGTGGTTCATTTTGCGGCGGAAAGTCATGTGGATCGTTCCATTTTGGGCCCCGAAACTTTTATCAAAACCAATGTACTGGGTACCTTTACCCTGCTTGAGGCTGCGCGAAATGCATGGAAAACCGATGGGGGAAAACAACGCGAAGATGCCTTGTTTCATCATATCAGTACCGATGAGGTATATGGTTCCTTGGGTGAAACCGGATATTTTACCGAAACAACCCCTTATGATCCCAAATCACCCTACTCCGCTTCAAAGGCTTCCAGCGATCATCTGGTAATGGCATACAATCATACTTATGGTCTTCCGGTAACTCTTTCAAACTGTTCAAATAATTACGGTCCCTACCAATTTCCTGAAAAACTTATACCTTTAATGATACTCAATATGCTGGAAAACAAACCCTTACCGGTTTACGGTGACGGAAAAAATATCCGGGACTGGATTTATGTAGAAGATCATAACAATGCCGTCTGGAGCATTATACAAAATGGCAAAACCGGAGAAAAATACAATATTGGGGGCGATAATGAATGGGAGAATATTCGTCTCCTTCATACATTAATTGAGATTGTTTCCAAGAAAGCAGGGCTTGATGCTGAAAAAATCAGGAATACTATCAGCTATATCAAAGACAGGCCCGGACACGACCGCCGGTATGCCATTGACTGTTCAAAAATAAAACGCGAACTGGACTGGAAGCAAAAACTTGATTTTGAGGAAGGACTTTCACGTACTGTTGACTGGTATCTGGCAAACACAAAATGGATTGAAACCATACGCAGCGGTGAATATCGGAAATGGGTTGAGAAAAATTATACCGAGAGGTACTAATGCCTAATGTTTTGCCAAAAGTATCAATAATCATCCCTGTATATAATGTGAAACAATATTTGCGGCGATGTCTTGACAGTATTATAAATCAAACTTATAGAAACCTGGAAATTATTCTTGTTGATGACGGCTCAACTGATGGAAGCAGCATTATTTGCGATGACTACAAAAAAAAGGACATAAGAGTAATAGTGATACATAAACAAAATGGCGGCCTGTCTGATGCAAGAAATGTTGGGCTCAATATAGCAACGGGCTATCTGGTAGGATTTGTTGATTCAGATGACTGGATTGAAAAAGATATGTACGAAGTAATGGTTGATTATTATCTAAAAACACAATGCGGTATTATTGTTTGCGATATGTTTATTGCTGATGATAACAGATATTTACGCTATTATAGATATGACTGGAAATATAAAGATTTTCAGGTAATTAATTTACCTAAAATAATGGACTTGATGGCAAAAGATAGTTCTATACCAATATCACACTCCATGTGTAATAAGCTATTTGAAAAAGAATTGCTTCATGATTGTGTTTTTCCTGTTGGGAAATTATCAGAAGATACCTTTGTTATATATGAATGTTTAATCAAAGCAAATACAATATGTATTATTAATGCTGCAAAATACTATTATTATATAAGAAATGGTTCAACAACTCATAATAAAAACAATAAATTTGCTTATAACTATTTTGAATCAGGTGTAAAAAGATATAATGATTTAAAAGATTTAAAAACAATAGAAGAAAATACTAAATTACTTTTTTTGTCTGATACGATAAACACCGGAATAGATTTATTGGGATCCGGCAGGATTAAATCAGATGATAAAAAAAACATAAAAGAATTTATTAAATTTCATAGTAAAATAAATAATTTTCTATTATACCGCGTTAAAATTAAAAGAATATTAAAGGCATTGCTTCCTTATGGTATAGTCAAATTATGGCAACAAAGGAGACAATAAAAAAAATACTTCAAGAAGAAGTATAATAAACATGAACGTATCGATCATAATTGTTAATTACAACACTAAAGCATTATTAAAGCAATGCCTTGAATCAATTTACAAGCAAACAAAATATGTTACGTTTGAAATTATTATTTCTGACAATGCTTCAACCGATGATTCTGTTTCAATGATAAAAAATAATTTTCCGAAAGTTATTTTAATTAAGAATGAAAAAAATCTGGGATTTGGGGCGGGTAATAACCGCTGTCTTTCAAAAGCTATCGGCGAATTTGTTTTTTATTTGAATAGTGATACTATCATGTTGAATAATGCAGTAAAAATATTTTTTGACTTTTGGAAAAAAAATGAAAATCAGAAAACATTAGGCGCCCTTGGATGTATTTTACTTAACGATCAACATCTACCGACTCATTCTTATGGTAATTTTTCTTCCGCCACTAATGAATTAAAGGAGAAATGCCCTTGGTCTTCCAGGAAAGCTATTGAAGTTCCTATTACTCCTCCCGCAGAAGTTGATTATATTACCGGCGCCGCCCTATTTATGAAAAACGATCAATATGCATGCTTTGACGAACGTTTTTTTCTTTATTTTGATGACAGTGATTTACAACTTGGCCTTGCAAAAATAAATAAAAAGAGAATGGTTATTCCCGGACCACAAATTGTTCATCTTGAAGGAGGATCAAATTCTTCACATAACAAAATAACATTTCAGGGTTCCTTTTCGAGGATACAATTTGCCATATCAAAAATTAAATACTACAAAAAAAGAAAAGATAATCCTGCTGCTATTTTTATACTCAAAATGTTTACGATAATAAAATGGCTAAATCCATTGATATTGCGCAGTACATTTAAATACTTTCCTGAATTATTAAAGACATAGCGAATAAACATGAAAATCGGTTTGTATATTGCAGATATCCTCTTTAGAACCGGCGGTACTGAGGCAAACTGCGCCTATATTGTTTATGCATTACAAAATATATACCATGATTCTGAAATTACGATTATCTCTGAAACATATAAAGATATTAGCGTAAGTATACCTGTAATTTCAGATTATTTAAATTCCACTTTTGGTCTTTCAATAAAGAACAACAAAATAGATTTAATGTTATTATTTGCGGATAAGGACAATTTTATTAATCGTGCACTATTTGAACAGCGATTACGGAAAACCTCAAAAAAATTTGATCTGTTTTTTAATTGTTCTATGAATATATTCAGTTTTGCAGCAAAAAAAAATATTGCTATTGTGCATTTTCCTCCTTATCGTAAGATAAACTCCAAATTTGTCAAAAAATACCCCTCTGTTTTTTTTTCTGCATTACAAAAGGATTTGGCATTTTCGCAAAAATATACTATATATATATCCTATTCACAATATGTTCAAAAATGGCTCAACAAGATATGGCATATAAATAAGGATAAAACTGTTCTTATTAATCCGGCGGTAAATCTAATATCTAAAACCGGAGAAGAAAAAGATGACTTTATTTTTATATGCTCCCGTATTGAACAGTCAAAAGAAATAGAAATACTTGTTTCCGCCTATTTATCAAATGAATTTTTGCAGAAAACACTTAAATTGGTTATATCCGGTGCCGTAATTGAAGAGACCACGGAATATGTGCAAGTACTGAAAAAAATGATTTGTAACTATTCTGATTTGATTCTTTTACATGAAAATCCTTTATATAAGGACATAGAAAGCTATTACAACCGGGCAAAGATCTTTTGGCATGCAAAAGGTTTTAGCGTTGATGAGGAAGCAGATCCATCTAGTCTTGAACACTTCGGTCTTACAACGGTAGAAGCTATGAGCGCCGGCTGTGTTCCAGTGGTTATCAACAAGGGGGGTCAAAAGGAAATAGTTGATGATGAGATAAATGGTTTCCGGTGGGATACTCCTGAGCAATTAATTGAAAAAACCATTTACCTGGTGCAAAACGAGAAAGAATACAAAAAAATGTCCGAAGCAGCCCGGAACAAGGCGCAAAATTACAGCCTGGAGACATTTACACAAAATCTGGGAGAAGTTTTAAGAGCTAAACAATGATGCCTAAAAACCCAATACTTTCCGTCATTGTTCCTGTTTATAACACTGAGAAATATTTATCGATTTGTATTAATAGCATACTCAACCAAACATTTAAAAACTTTGAATGTATACTTATTGATGATGGTTCTACTGATACAAGCCCTGCAATTTGCAATGAATACGCTCAAAAAGACAGCCGGATAATAGTTATACACAAGGAAAATGCCGGAGTGTCTGCAGCACGAAACGACGGAATACAGACAGCACAAGGTAAATACATTGCCTTTGTTGATAGTGATGATTCCACAATGCCGGATATGTATCAATTGCTATTGAGCAAAATTGAAAATGATAAAACTGATATTGTTTGCTGCGGCTACCGGCATCAGGATGTTGTTTTTTTACCCCCCGATAATGGTTTTTATCAGTCAATTGCAGAGATCGTCTATAAGCTTGAAAAAAATGAGGTCCTTGGTCTAATCTGGAATAAACTGTATAAATCGGAGATATTAAAAAATAATCAGATACAATTCCCAAAGGGATATCAATTTGGGGAAGATATTTTTTTCAATCTTCAGTACTTTGCAGTTATACATTCAGCCTGTTTTGTTCATGAAGTTTTATATGTGTACTGCGAAAACTCAAAATCACTCACCAAAAAACGTCCTTCATTGGAACAAAGTCTTGCCAGATTCAGAAATGTTTCGTCACAAATTATCAAGCTGCAGGAAAAAGACAACGGTCGTTTTATA
>BNVB01000114.1 GCA_025997795.1 Spirochaetia bacterium
CGGCGGCGGAACGGGCCCGTGCTGCGGGAATAAGCGGTGATAAAATCATCCTTGATCCGGGCTTTGGTTTTGGCAAAACCACGGAAGAAAACCTGGCCCTGCTTAATTGGCTTGCAACAATGGACGGCGGGCATTATCCTCTTTTAGTGGGGCTTTCCCGGAAGCGTTTTATCGGCGCCAGTATCGGCCGGGAGCCGGGTAAACCGGAAGCGTATCTGGCCGGTACCCTGGCGGCCAATGCAGCGGCTCTTTTTGGAAACGCAGACATTATCCGGGTACACGATACGGCGGCGGCGGTGGATCTGGTCCGGCTGTTTGCCGCTTTACGCCGGAAAACCTTTGCGGTTTCGGCGGAGGCTAAGGAATGAACTGGTATCAACAAATAGGCGAAATTTATAATTTTTTCCGTCCCGCTCTGGATATAGCTATTCTGGCGTTTCTTCTTTACAAGGCCTACGATCTTCTGGTAAAAACCCAGGCGGTTCAGCTGGTAAAGGGTGCGGCTTTTTTGGCTCTGATCTACGGTATTGCCTATCTTCTGCGGCTTACTACCTTACAGTGGCTTCTTAACATACTCGCACCGGGGCTCTTTGTGGTTATTGCCATTGTGTTCCAGCCCGAACTGCGAAAAATTATTATACGGCTGGGCCAGGGGGAATTGTTCCGGCTGGACAGCAAACCCCATCTGGGCCAGCTTGAGTCGGTGGTTACCGCTGCGGAAATTCTTTCACAACAGCGCCGGGGGGCGTTGGTGGTATTTCCCCGGCGGGTCAATGTGCGGAACATCATCGATACCGGCACCCGGCTTAATGCGGAACTTTCTTCCAGCCTTATCGTTACGGTTTTTGCCTTTGACGGTCCCCTCCATGACGGCGCCCTTGTATTACACGGGGACCGTATTGCTGCTGCGGGCTGTTTGCTTCCTCTTTCTGAACAGCAGGATATACAGAAGAGTTTTGGTACCCGCCACCGCGCTGCCCTGGGTATGTCGGAACAGACTGACGCGGTAATCCTTGTAGTATCAGAGGAAACCGGGGCTATCTCCCTGGCCTATGAATCAAAACTGTACTACGATCTTTCTTCGCTGGAGATACAGCGTAAACTTAAGGAACTGCTGGATCGTACCGTCCGGGGCGGGGAAGAACCAGCGGAAAAAGCGGCGGATAAGGCGGCAAATTTGCCAGCAAATATGCCGGCAAATAAACCGGCAGAAAAACCAATGCTGGCAGAAACACCCATGGAATAACGGAGGTTCCCTTGGATTATAAAAAGCTCCTTGCCCGTCTGGCGGAAAAATGGCCTGCCAAGGTAATTTCCATCATGGTGGCGATTATCCTCTTTGCCTTCCACCGCATGGGTGATCTGCAGGAGCGTTTTTTTTCTGTGCCCCTCCGGCTGGATATTAACAGCAGCCTGGTTCCCGGCACTCCCTATCCCCGGAATATCCGGGTAACCATCCGCGGGGACAACAGCAGTATTTACCGCATTGGCGAAGACGACATAGAAGCATATTTGGATCTAAGCCGGTACACCGAAGCCGGTACCTACCGGGCTTCGGTGGAGATGAACAAAAAGGGAATTGCCGCCGAGGTGGAAACCCTGGAGATAAGCCTGGAACCGGCGGAACTTACCCTGGAACTGGATACCAAAATGAGCAAGTTTGTTCCCATTTCCCCGGATTTTAAGGGATACCTGGAAACCGGTTACGAGATGGTTTCTTATACCATGGAACCGAGCCAGATGGTGCTTGAGGGACCCATGAAACTGCTTACGGGCATTGCCGAACTTTCCACCGAAACCATTGAAATCCAGGGCCGGAACAGCGATTTTGCCGTTAGGGTACGGGTAAAAAATCCCAATCCGCTGCTTTTTATCCGGGGAGACGGTATGACCGATTTCCAGGCCTTTGTCCAGGAACTTATTATGATCAAGAATTTTGAGGAACTCCCCATAAGTGTCGCCGCCCTTGGTCCGGGGCTGAAAGCGGTGCTTGATCCCCCCGCTGCTTCGGTACGGATACAGGGCGCCCAGAATGAACTGGATGCGCTGGATCCAATGACAATCCTGGGGGTGGATTGTTCTCTTCTTACCGTACCGGGAAGCTACGAACTGCCCCTCAATGTCTTTAATGTTTTTATCCCCGAGGGATTAACGGTGGATCGTCTGGAACCGGAAACTATCCGGATTACCATAAGCCGGAGTGAAGAATGATCATCGGTATCGGCATTGATGCGGTAACCATTTCCCGGCTGGAAAAATGGGCCGCCAATAAAACCATCCTGGAACGGTTTTTTCACCCCCGGGAAATTGAAGGTATCCGGGAAAAAGGCCGGGGTATGGTCCGTTCCCTGGCAGCCCGTTTTGCCGCCAAGGAAGCTTTTGGCAAGGCCCTGGGGACGGGGCTTGCAGGTATTGCCCTTAAGGATATTATGGTACTAAATGACAGTAACGGCAGGCCGGAACTGTTAACAGAGGGAAGCGCCCTTTTTGCTATTAAAAAAGCCGGGGTCAAACGGATACATCTATCCCTTACCCACGAAGGGGACACGGCCATAGCGTCGGTGGTATTGGAGACATAATGACTGCGGAAGATGTAAAAATTTCATTTTTATCAAAAGAAGAATACCTTTGTCCTGTCTGTGAAACAAGTTTTCACCGGGAAGAACTGCTTTCCGGCAGCGGCCGGCTTATCGCCGGAAAAATAACCGATGAACTTCACCGGCTCTATGAACCTTCCGCAAAATTCGGTGTTATTTATCCCCTGGCTTATCAAGTTACGGTTTGTCCCGAATGCTGGTTTGCCTCCATGGACAAGGACTTTACCAGCCTAACTGACAAGGGCAAAGAAAAGGCTAGGGCCGGCCGGGAAAAACGGATAAAAAATGTCCGGCTTATCTTTCCTTCAGCAGATTTTAAAAAACCCCGGGATCTCCTTAATGGCGCGGCCTCCCTTTACCTTGCGCTTTGCTGTTACGATTACTACTCCAAGGAATTTTCTCCTACCATGAAACAGGCGGTAACAGCGCTCCGTACCGGGTGGCTGCTCGACGAATTGGCCGAAAAGTATCCCGGTTATCACTATGACTGGCTTGCCCGGCTCTTTAAGAAAAAATCCCAGTTCCTCTACAACGAGGCGATTTTTAAAGAACAGAACGGCAAAGAAAATCTTTCGGGTATAAAAAATTTCGGCCCCGACACGGACAAAAACTATTCCTACGAAGGAGCCCTCTACCTTTCGGCATTGCTTAAACTTAAGTACGGCCCCCGGGAAAATGCCGAGGCCAGGGCAGAATCTCTGGGGGCCGCCAAACGAACCATTGCCAAGATATTCGGCCTGGGTAAGTCGTCCAAGAGTAAACCCGGTCCGCTTCTGGAACATGCCCGGAACCTCTACGACAATATTAACAAAGAACTTAACGAAACAGACGAGTAAATCCGTGAGGAATATAAAAATTCTTGTAACCTATGATGGCACGGACTTTCACGGCTGGCAGCGCCAGACAACTAAAGGTGCAGCTATACGGACCGTACAGGGTGAAATTGAAGCGGCCCTGGAAAAAATTCACAAACATCCGGCAGCGCTTACCGGCTCGGGCCGTACCGACGCCGGGGTTCATGCCAGGGGCCAGCGGGCACATTTTTATACGGATATTAAGGGTATGCCGGCGGACCGTTTTGTTCCTGCCCTCAACAGCCTGCTTCCTCCCGATGTACGGATCATGGCAGCAGAAGAAGCGCCGGAAACCTTTCATGCCCGCTTTGACGCCCGGTCCCGGACCTACCGCTATTTTTTTATCACCCGCCCTATGCTGCCCACCGAAAGCCGGTATGCCCTATGGCTCCGGCGGCGGCCGGATATTTTGCAACTCAACGATTATTGCCGTTTTTTTTTGGGTGAATTTGATTGTACGGTCTTTGCTTCTCCGGGGGATAAAAGTTTATCCCGTACCCGCTATATTTACGGCGCTTCTTTTTTTGTTGAAGGTGAAAAGCTCGTTTTTGAAATCCGGGCCAATGCTTTTTTATGGAAGATGGTCCGGTCCATCGCGGGAACCCTGCTCTTTTATGAAGAACAGGGCCTCGATCCCGCTGCCTTTGGCGGTATTGTTACATCGGCAAAACGGGAACTGGCCGGTCCAACCCTGCCGCCCCAGGGACTTTTTCTTTGGGATATTAATTACTAGACAAGTCCCTGTCTAAACAGGGCCCTGTCTAGACAGGGAGTTTGATACGGCGGATACTGGTACCATGACCGAGTCTCTGGAAGATTATCTTGAAATGGTCAGTTTCCTTTCCGACGAAGGACCTGTCCGGGTAACAGACATAGCCTCCCGCCTGGATGTTTCCAAACCTTCGGTTTTTAATGCCCTTAAAACCCTGGAGGAACAGGGACTGTTGGAACATGGCCGTTACCAGGGGGTAAGTCTTACCCTAAAGGGCAGACAAAAAGCCTCGGAAATACGGAAGCGTCACCGCTTTTTAACGGATTTTCTTGTTAAGGTGGTGGGGGTTAATGCCCAGACCGCCGAACGGGATGCGTGCAAAATGGAACATGTTCTTTCCCCGGAAACGCTGAAAAAGATGCAGGAACTAACGGGAAAAACAGGTCCACAGTAAGGGTCGGGTACCTTATCCGGCATGAAGGATAGTAGTTAGATCTTCCAGCCGCCTGATCCGCGGGCCGGGAAAATCCGGATGTTTGTTTAACTCGTCATAGTATACTCCCAAACCGCCTAAAGCCCGG
>BNVB01000115.1 GCA_025997795.1 Spirochaetia bacterium
CGGAAGCTAGATGAAATATTACTTGAAGATGATATTAAGAGTTATTTGACAGAAAATTATCTTTCAGCTTCATTAACCGAAAATGAAATAATAAGAATTATCAATACCATAAAACTACTTCCCGCATATCCATTATACGAGGGTAACAAGGCAGCGTTCACACTAATAAATGAAGGGTTCGATATTATCCGTGATGACTCAAAAAAGCAAAATTTACACATTGATCTGATAAATTTTGATAATCCGGAAAAGAATATCTTCAAGGTTGTTAATCAGTATAGCGTACAGGGTGAGCGGTTAAGACGTCCGGATTTACTTGTCTTTATAAACGGTATTCCCGTAGCAATTTGTGAATTCAAAACCACCATAGAAGAAGATAAAACCATTTATGACGCCTGGCAGCAGATTCACAATCGCTATTCCCGTGATATCCCCAAACTGCTTAAATATTGCTTCTTGTCCATGATTACCGATGGCGCAAATACCAAATTTGCGAGTATCTTTACCCCCTATGAATACTACTATGCGTGGAATAAGGTCAATTATAAAGATACTACAGAGAACGGCATAAGCTCATTGTTTACCATGATTAAAGGCGCCTTTGCCAAAGACCGTATTATTGCCATACTCCGCGATTTTATTTGTTATCCCGATACAAATGATAAAGAACAGGCAATCGTCTGCCGGTACCCGCAGTTTTTCGCCGCAAACATGATGCTTGCAAATATTAAAAAACACCTAAAACCGGAGGGCGATGGAAAAGGTGGAACATATTTTGGAGCCACCGGCTGTGGAAAAACCTATGCCATGCTTTTTCTTGCCCGGCAGCTTGCATTACGTGAGCGGGAGACCTTCCGTAATCCAACTATTGTAATAATAGAAGACCGGGAAGACCTTGATGATCAAACTTCGGAACTGTTTGTATCCTCAAAGACCTTTTTACATGAAGATAATGTTAAAAGCATAGAAAGTAGAAAGGATTTACAAAATGAACTTGGAAACCGTGAAAGCGGCGGTGTCTATATTACCACCATACAAAAATTCTGTGAGACCATCGGCCTCCTTTCTCCCCGTAATAATATCATCTGTATTTCCGATGAAGCCCACAGAACCCAAACCAATCAAGGTTCTAAGCTTATAGTTACCGAAAAAGGGGTTCATACCTCTTACGGCTTTGCAAAATATCTTCATGATTCATTTCCCAACGCCACCTATGTCGGCTTCACCGGTACACCCGTAGACGAAACCCTCTATGTATATGGCGATATTGTCGCCCGGTATACCATGAAAGAATCCTGTGACGATGGTATTACCGTGCGTATAGCCTATGAGCCCCGGCTTGCGCGGGTTATCCTCTCCGAAAAACAGGCAAAGGAAATACAGCAGTACTATGACAAATGTATTGTCGAAGGAACAAATGAAAATCAGGTAGAAGAAAGCAAACGTGCCATGAGCGAAATGAAAAAAGTACTTGGCCACCCCGACCGTTTAAAGAAACTTGCCAATGATGTTGTAAACCATTATAACAAACTTTGTTCCGAAAAACCGTTTATCGTACAAAAAGCTATGATAGTCTGTGCCGATAGAACGCTTGCCTATGAACTTTTCAAAGAAATTATTGCCATCAAGCCAGAATGGAATATAAAGAAAAAATCTGAAAATGAAGCCACCTTATCAAAAGAAGAATGGCTTCCAAAGGAAGCCTTAGAGAAACTGATACCCCTGGAAAAAATCAAGATAGTTGCCACTAGAGACAAGGATGACGAAAAGACCATGTATGATTTACTTGGCGACCGGGAGTACCGCAAAAAACTCGATAAACAGTTTAAGAATAATAACTCCAATTTCAAAATCGCCATTGTGGTAGACATGTGGATAACCGGATTTGATGTGCCCGCCCTGGCAGTTATGTATATTGATAAGCCGATACAGAAGCATACCTTGATTCAAACCATATCACGGGTCAATCGGGTTTTTGAAGGAAAAGATAAGGGTCTTGTTGTTGATTATATTGGAATTCAAGATGATATGATGAAGGCAGTTAAAAAATATTCCGGCGACCAGGGCAGCCCAATTGACGAACTTACAATCTCCCTTGGGATATTCAGAAATCACCTGGATTTGATCTCCAAAATAATGCACGAATTCAACGCCGAAAAGTTTTATACCGGCGCACCTCTGGAAAGGCTTATTTGTCTGAATAATGCCGCTGAATATGTCCAGATAAAAAAGGACATAGAAACTCGTTTTATGGGACTATCGTTAAAACTAAAGGCAGCCTATGAAATATGCTTCCCCTCCGGCCAACTTTCAGACCAAGAGACTGTACAGGCTCAATTCTACCTTGCAATACGGTCAATAATCTACAAACAGACAAAAGACAACACCCCCGATGCCGAAACCATGAACCGCCATGTGGAAGAAATGGTGCAAAAGGCCATAAGTTGTACCGGCATAGAAAACATCGTTGACGCCGACAATACAGAAGACCTATTCAGTGATGATTTTGAGAAGAAACTAGCCGAAATAAAAATGCCTATCACCAAATTTAATGCCCTAATGAAACTCTTGAAAAAGGCAATTAGGGGATATGGTAGAACCAACAAAGTAAAGGCTATTCAATTTGATGAACGCTTGAAAAAAGTAATAGAATCTTATAATAATCGTGACAAGCTCACCTTTACCAGCGAAGTCGTGGCTGATTTTGTTGACAGCCTTTCAACCGAATTGATTAAAATTTTAGATGATTTACAAGACGACAAGGCTTCTTTTGAGAAATTAGGTATAAGTTACGAAGAGAAAGTTTTTTACGACATTCTTGTTTCGGTCAGAGACAAACACCAATTCCAATATGCGGAAGAAAAATGCATAGTGCTTGCCAGGAAAATAAAAGAACTGGTCGATGAAAAATCCCAATATACCGATTGGGCTGTCCGGGATGATATTAAAAACAGGCTAAGTAAAGACTTAACAGTACTTTTGTATAAGAACGGTTATCCCCCGGAATGGGACGAAGAAGTATTTGAGCAGGTACTTGAACAGGCGGAAAATTTCAAGAAATATAGCGGTGAAGCAGATAATGAGGTAGGCTATGAACCAACGCTAGGGGGTTATGGGGCTAGGATGGCGGCTGATTCGGGAGGAGTAGAACAAGATGTTTAACAAAGGTTCAGAATGGATTAGATGGCTAAAAATTTATTTCGGAGTAAGAAAACATGAATAACATAGATTCAATCCGTAGTGAGCTTGATTCGCTCACAAAGATAATAGCAGAAACCGTTCCGGTTGAACAGATATATCTATTCGGTTGTATCGACCGAAGGGATAAAGATATATGGATAAAGACAAAGAGCTAAAGCAGTGGTTTTCCAAGGCTTAAGCATTTCGTCTACCGCATAATTTCCTACAAAAATGTAGGATTCTCCATTTAAGAGAATGTCACTTATGTGGACGGCGGGAACCTACTAAAGAAAGTAATGATACCTTGACAAGAAAGGCCGCTGGGAATACCCTTAAATGTATATGAGAGGACTGGTTTTTATCCGTTTATCGGCGGTTTTTGCCGTACTTGTCATCGCATTGATTGGGGCCGGTCTGGGTCTTGCCGTAGCCGTTACGGGTAATATTGAAAATACCGAAAACTATAAACCTCTTAATCCCGCCCTGCCTACCCGGATTTTTGACTCCTCCGGGGATCTGGTTACCGAATTTTCCGCCGATGAAAAACGCGAGCTTATTACCCTGGGGGAACTGCCCCGGCACCTTATTCTGGCGGTTCTGGCCCGGGAAGACCCTGACTTTTACAACCACCGGGGTTTTAGCCTCCGGGCCATTGCACGGGCGGCCTTTGGCCAGCTTACCGGGAAATCCCTGGGGGGCGGTTCTACCATTACCCAGCAGGTGGCGGGTACCCTCTATACAGACCGCCGGGAAAAGACCATACGCCGCAAAATCGTAGAACTTTGGTGGGCCCTCCAGATGGAGCGGCGGTATACCAAAAACGAAATCCTCGAAATTTACCTTAACTATATGATCATGGGACCCGGCGTTTACGGGGTAGAAGCGGCAAGCAAGTACTTTTTTAGCCATAGCGCCCGGGATTTAACCCTGGCGGAATCGGCGGTACTGGTGATCCAGCTTTCCAGCCCGACACGGTATAACCCCATTTTGGAACCCAATGCCGCCATGGACCGGCAAAAATCGGTCTTGGACAAAATGGTGGAATTGGGTTATGCCTCCCGGGAGGATGCGGACGCTTCGTTCCAGACATACTGGGATTCTTTTGACTATACCCAGATAGGTCTTTCTTCTTATTTTTCCCGGGAAGACAAGGCTCCCTGGTTTAGCGAATATATACGCCGGGAACTTGACGGCCTTATGTATGGCGAAATGGACTACTACCGGGACGGTTATCTGGTTCAGACCACTATGGATT
>BNVB01000116.1 GCA_025997795.1 Spirochaetia bacterium
AGCGCCGGAAATACGGCAGCCCTGGTTAAGGAACGGCGGCCCCGCCACATTGTGCCAGGCCGCGCAAATTTCCAGATCCGAAGCTCCCCGGTTCCGTACCCGTATACTGGTATAGTGAACCGGCTGGAACGGCAGGAGTATGTCTATTTTGCTGAACGACAGGGGCAGGTCTTTTTCGGGACTTTCCATTACCGAAAGAAACCACACCGCCCCGGTTTCTTCATCGGTATCGTTGGTGACATACCGCCATTTCTGGTTGGCGGTCCAGCCATGGGGCGGGATGGGAACACCGTCAACAATGTGGCCCGGCCCAAAGTTGGGGATACAGGGAAAATTCCCGGCAATTTGGTACAGAAGATTAGCCTTCCAGAACGAACCATGTTTGGCATCGTTGTAGGGTTCGCCACTGTTGGAACGGAACCAGGGCATCCAGTGGGCATTGATCCAGTCCCTGCCGCCGGTATGGCTGCCGGATAATTCGGGGGTCATACCCCCTATATCATCAATCATTACCCGAAGGGCGGAATTTTCCAGTACCGTCGCTTCCCTGCCGCCCAGTTCAACAACCCGGACCGCTGAACTCTTGCCGTCACTGTTGGCCATGATTTTCTCCTCTTATTAACGTAAACCACTTTTTCCTGTTATGCAATGATTATTTGAGCTGGTGACAAAATAACCGATTTTGGAACTGGCTCATATATCATTTTTTGCAGGGCAAAGATGCAAGATACTCTAAAAGCGGAGTTTTCCAGTCTGCGGAATGTGCCTCGGCAAAAGACCGGTAAAGGCTCATGATATGTTCCCGCAGCCAGGCAATATCTTCCGGGTGAACCATTTTGCCGGAATAAAACCGGGCATATTCGGGGGGAATGGGACCTGTTCCAAAAAGGCTGTATACAAAAGTTTCCGCGTCTTTGGTGTCAAAAAGCTCCGGCTCATAACGGGTAAGGGCATAGAGTGATGCGGCAACACAGTTAATGCTGTGCTGTTTGACATAGAGCACCGCTTCGGTGATCACCCTGGCCCCCTGGAAGAGTTTTTCTGTTAAGGATTCCAACTTTAGTGGAAACCGTGTTTTTTCGTTTTCAATACCGCAAAGGTGAAAGCGGAACGCTGTGTAGGAATGGATAACAATCATTACATGAAGGCTGGGAATGCACATTAGGTGGGGATCGCTAAGGTGGATAAGGCGGAAGCGCAGGGTCTTTGTGTATTTTGGCCGGGCGGTGGTGGAAAGATTTTCCCGGTATATTTCAAAGGCAAACGAATAAAGTCCCGTGATTGATTTGATAAAATCCGCCGCCACAATCCGGCCCTGTTTTCCATACCGAACGCAGAAAAAACCAACAATACGGCTCCAGAAAGCGATAAAGTCCAGGTATATTGAAATGAATCCGGGATTAAACGGAATAAGATCGTCCAAAAAATGTTCCGCCCGGGATACGGGGAGCCGGGGAAAGAGGGCGGCGCGGTACTGGAAGAAAAAAAACTTTCGCAGTATTACCAGTATGCAACGGAGACCCCAAAAGAGCAGCCGCGGGTGGATCATCACGGTAAAAACCGTACGCCCCATGGAGGGGAATGTATCCCCGGTTTCCAAAGGAACCCCGGCTTCCACTAAAGTTGGAACCCTTGTTTTTTCTCTCATTTTATTCTTATATAGTATAATATGCTGGGACCTGTGGTAAATGCCCTTACGGTGATAGTGTGCTCGCTGCTTGGCTGTTTTTTAATCCGGGGTTTACCGGAACGGTTTGAACAAACCCTTAAAAAGGGAATTGGCCTGGCGATTATTTATATAGGTATCCGGGGGGCCATGGACAATGAGCGGCCCCTCTTGCTTATCATGAGCCTGGTGCTTGGGGCTCTTTTGGGCGAACTTATTGACATAAACAAACGGATGAACAGCCTGGGTCTTTGGGCGGAACAAAAACTCTACAAAACACGGAGTGATCAAACGGCGCCGGTAAATACTGCGGCAAATCCCGGGCAGGGAAACAAATCCTTTGCAAAAGGTTTTGTTTCTGCCAGCATATTGTTCTGTACCGGGTCTATGGCGATTGTGGGTTCCATGCAGTCGGGCCTTTTGGGAAACCACGAAACCCTCTATGCCAAGTCGATCCTCGACGGTTCCATTTCCATTGTCTTTGGCGCATCCATGGGAATCGGCGTGCTTTTTTCTGCCATTCCGGTATTGCTGTACCAGGGAAGCATCGTCCTTCTTTCCATGGCAGTTCGGGATTTTCTTAGCCCGGCGATTATTACCGAAATGTCCGCCGTGGGGAATCTCCTGGTTGCGGCCATTGGTTTTAACTTTGTCTGCCTGCCCGAAGACAGGGCAATTAAAGTGGCAAATCTTATTCCGGCGATTTTTATTCCGCTGTGTTATTTAACCCTTACCGCGCACTAATTCCTTACATATTGCGGGATATGGTTAACCTTTCAACTTGGCCATACAGTTATCAATATAAAAACCCGCGGCGCCATCGCTGGGAAGCACTTCCAGTACCCGGCGGAATTCCTTAAGGGCGGCGGTATATTTTTTCTGGTAGTACAAAAACATTCCCTGTTCAAAAAAGCGGTTTGCCTGGACCTTCTTTTTTTGAATTTTTTCATCGATACCGTCAAAGATCTCAAAAATTGAAACCGGTTCGGTTTTGCCTTTAACCCTGACTTTGCCGATAAAACGGTACTGGTACAAACCGGGATCTTCCAGTTTCTTAAAGGTTTCTTCGCTAATCGCCAGGGAAATTCGGAATGCCTTGGTAAGGCTTTCTACCCGGCTTGCCAGATTTACCGCATCGGAAATTACCGTACTTTGCATGCGGTCTTTGGTACCCACCACACCAACCATGAGGGTGCCCGTATGGATCCCGATGCCCATGGAAAGGGGCCGGTAACCGCACTTGGCCCGGTGGGCATTGTATTCCAGAATTTTTTCCTGAATGGCAATGGCTGTCCTTACCGCCATGTCGGCGCCTGCACCTTTGGGAAAGAGGGCCAGTATTGCATCGCCGATATATTTATCCACAAAACCGCCGTTTCTGGTAATTTCCGGCACGATCCGGGAAAGGTATGAATTGATAAAGGCAAAACTTTCTTCCGGGGTAAGATTTTCCGAAAGGTCCGTAAAGCGGCGGATGTCGGAAAAAAAGATCGTCATTTCCTGTTTGATATGATCTCCCAGCTTAAGATCCGCCACGGTTTTTTTGTTAAGGATTGCCAGAAATTCCCGGGGTATAAAAGAACTCACCGAAGGGACTACTACGGGCAATTCAGCCGGAGGAACACCTGCGGGTATCGTAACGGTCAGAGGAGGACTGGCAGGAGCCGTTTCATCCCCGGCTTCCAGTTCCGTAAGTTCTTCCACTTCTTCTATTACTGCAATCTCTGGTTCGGCTTTTTCGGTTACCGGGGAAGACAATAACAATGTTTTTGCCGGCGGGACAATACTTGGAAAAAACCGGTGTTCCAGCATAAGGTAGGCCAAAAAAGCGGCGGGCCAAAAAAAGGCATTCTGCCCCAGGGGTACTACAAAGGAAAGTCCGGGTACCAGGAAAAACAGCGTCCCCCAAAGGAAGGGTTTCCAGGATTGTTTGTTTTTTAAGAGGTAAACAAACAAAACAGCGCACAACAGGCTTAACACCAGTAAAAACCAGCCGGACACCAGGGGCGCTTTTAATCCGGTAAAAGGCAGCAGTGCCGTTAATACCGTTAAAAGCGGAAGCGGCAGGTATTTAAGCCCCCAGCCGGGAAAGTGGTGCAGTACAAGGAGCAGGGTAAGAAAAAGCCCAAAACCAAGGAACCCCAAAAACGCTAAGACCAGGCCCAGAGTTGCGCTTAGTTCAGGAAACCCGGGGATAAAGGGAAAGGCCAGGCCCAGAGCAGTACAAAGAACAGAAGCAACTGCCGCATTCCGGCACCGGAATTCCCCTTTGGGTATAGCTCTGGCTTCCCGGTCCATGGCTCCATAAAAGCGCAGTTTGGCCAGTGCGGTGACAATCAGGAAACCCGCGGCGGTTCCCATCATAAAGTGATAGTGCAGGAAACTCTGCATGATTAGCGGGCCGGAGTAAGAGCATAACCGGTTCCACTGGCGCGGACTGTTCCAATGGCCGGATACACCAGGTGCATCCCCGCTATGGGAATTTTGTTTTTTACCGCATACTCAAGGATTTTTTTCCGGGTTTCCGCCGCCATGGCCGGATCGGTATCGTAGGTAACCGAAATATCCGGCCGGGGAAACTGAATATCCTGGACATGCATAAGGTCTCCCCAAATAAGAAGTTGTGTTTTACCCGACACCAGCAGAAACACCGTATGCCCCGGCGTATGGCCAAAGGCAGCCACGGCATTAATACCCGGCAGGATTTCCAGGAGC
>BNVB01000117.1 GCA_025997795.1 Spirochaetia bacterium
CGGAAACAATCCTTGTTCGCTGAAATTATTCGGGATAAATTGAAAGAGGAATTGAAATTTGAAGAACATTGGTATGAATTTACATTACATAAACCAATTATCGAAGACATTTCGCTTGGCTATTATTATGGTAGCGATATGCAATTTGGCATTGTTAGCACAAAAGATCAAAGAGAACTCCCTCATAAAGATGAGTGGCATACAATACTTGATATGACAGAAATTTCTGTCGGTTTGGGTGATTTTTCTAGTGATGACTTTTGGGAATGTAAATGCGTTTCAAAAGAAGGAACGATTGATGAAATCTTCGTCTTTCTCAAAGAAAAATATACATTATTAGAGAAAGAAGTCAAAAAAAATTTGATAAAATGATTCCTCTAGCGCTATTTGACATACCAGTAGCGGTATACTGGGGGAAATAGTATTTTGCACCGCCGTTGGTGGTTGTAAAAAAAATGCCGGGTATGGGTATTTATAAAAAGTTATGGTCGTGCAGAGACTTGAAGCGCAGAAGGAGATTATATTATGGCTGATAAGTTTTATTGTAAGAAGTGTGGACGGGAATAAATTTAATAAAAAAAGAAAATATTGATGAAAAAATATTTTTTGAATATGGAATATACCTGGTCATTAACGGACTTGATTCAGAAATAATTAGAAGAAAACTTGAGAAATTAAGAAACAATGAAAAAGACCCAGTTGTTAGTATATTGAAAAAGTTTACAATAGATGCATTTGTCATTATACAATGGGGCACAAATCCAAAAGTTTTGAGTGATGCCTTACATGGCGTTTTAAATTATATTTTACTTATGTATGGTATACCCGCCATAGACAAAAAAATATACTAAAAAATAATCTGGTAAATGTAGAGGGCGCTTTCACGAGCCCAATCAACAGAAAAAAACTGAATTTTCTCCGATCTAGCACTCTATGACAGACCGTTTATGCTATATTAAAGAAAAAGAGACAGATATTCCGGTGTAGTTGTGAATGATTAAGGGGGATAAAAACGCTTATGTGGAACGGAAATGTATAACAATTGGCATGGTAAGACTTCACATAAAAATCTATGGAGAAAAGCATTTGCGGAACTGCGCAAGGTGAATTTCTGGAATCTCTATAAGGTCTTGGACAAATATTCCCTGGCAAAACTGGAAGCCATTTTATGCGATGCTCCTTCAAGCTATAGAGCTGAAACCGCCGAAAAAGAAATAATCGATGAGATGCTTCTTGTTCGTTATAAAAAACTGAATAGAAAATTTGAATGGTCAAAAGAGAACATTGAACGTATTGTTACCGTGAGCAATATGTTCCTGAAATGCTGGGAAGATGGGTTTAACCGGGCAAAAAAAATGATAGATTTGCTTTATACGAACGGTGAGAAAAAAGCAGATTTTTATGATGTCTATGACATCGACATAAAGCTTACTCCGGAGATTCTTTTGTTTGATAAGGAAACAGGTGAATATGACTATCCCTTCCACGATATTTATTCTGTCCTCATGGACCATCAGCACCCTGAAGACGAATTGGTTATCAATATAGGCGAAAGTTATTATAACCCCGGGACAAAAGATGAGGGCGGATTTTGGGATGACATTCACCTTAACCATGACCTAAGCTGGAACATCGAGGGATTCGGCGACATTGATTTGGCGGAGCATTACATCTGCTATGCAATACACATACTCTATTCACATCACGAGTGGGCAAACGAGGATATAATGAAGATTAAGAACATTCACGTCGCAGTGGAAATAACTGATGGACAGTATTCATCGTTGTTCTAGCACTCCATGACTGATCAACTGTGTTATGTTTGTAGTATATCAGGCTACGGAGGCTAAAATGAATTTACAGGAGATGATTATTCCCGCCTTGACGATCTATGCGGTAACCATGCTTTCAACGGCATGGAAGGGCATCGCGGTGAATATCTTTCGTTTTATCAAGAGAAAATTTTCGACCACCATTTATATATCAAATAACAACTGGACCTATTATACCCTTATGGACCTTTTTGATACTACCGGGGCGGTGAAAAAACCTCGTCATATCCGTTTCCAAAACGGCCGCTGGGGGGAAAATAATTTTATTTCTATCGGTCTGGGCGTGGGTTTTCATGTTGTCCGTTATTAGAGGAAATTGCTTTTTATCGCCATTCACGAAAAAGAAAATCACTATAATGATGAATCTTTGGGCGCGGCGATTACCCTGTTTGGCAATGATATGGCCTTTGTAAATGAATTGAGGAACGACCTTTATAAAGCGCGGAGTTACAGCTCAAAAAAGGCCGATGAAACGGCTTTGTTTGTGATGCGTGACAATGTCTGGACAAAAGCGACGGTCTCGGGCAAACGAAAGCCGGAGAGCGTGTTTATACCTCATAAAAATAAGGATAAACTGTTTCGTGCTCTGGATGATTTTATCAGCAGAAGAGACTGGTATAAAGAAAAAAATATCCCCCATCAACTGGGTATTCTTCTTTACGGTCCTCCGGGAACCGGAAAAACCAGCATTATAAAAGCCGTCGCCGCGTATCTTGATCGTAACATCTGCTTCCTGCGGGCCAGTGAACTCGACAAATTGCAGAATGCCGTTATCGATCTGCCCTCCGATGCCATTCTGGTGATCGAAGATATTGATTCAAACAATCTTGTGCTTGATCGGGAAGCAGCAAATAATGAGCAAAAGATTCTGGTACAAAGCCAGGGCGCCGGCTCCCGTTCGTCTGACATAAAAGCGCCTCTTAATTTATCGGATGTGCTGAATATCTTTGACGGCCTTCTGGCCTCTCCGAACAGAATACTCGTTATGACCACCAATCATATTGAAAAACTGGACCCCGCTTTGATACGGCCCGGACGGACGGACATCAAACTTGAAATCGGCCATATCACCCCGGAAACTTTTTCTGATTTTATCCGGTATTTTTATGATTACCGTATAACCGGCCCCTTTGTTTTGAAAGATGACACGCTGACCATATCGGCCCTCCAGAATGATTTTTTAACCAACCATTTTTCTCTTGAACAGATGCTTGAAAAATATACCGCCGGATTATCGGGTAATAAACATAAGAGCGATGAAAAAGAATACACCGGGGAAGAGTTAGCGTTGAAACGGGCCTAAGATCAACTAAATAGGGCGCATTTACAGTATTTTTTCAGGTGGTGTATAATCCTTTTGAACTATGTTATTATTAACCATGGAACAAGAGGCTATTGACGAACTTTTTTCGCTTATCAGCGGAGCAAAACACTGCATAACCCTTACCGGAGCGGGGGTTAGTACCCTTTCGGGAATAAGGGACTTCCGCGGCAAAGACGGTCTTTACAAAGACATGGATGCGGAAAAAATTTTTGATGTGGATTATTTTTTTAGGGATCCGTCGTTTTACTATTCCCACGCAAAAGATTTTATCTACAACCTGGAAGAAAAAACACCTTCGGTGGTTCATACAACTCTGGGAAAACTGGAAGAGCGGGGATACCTAAAGGCCGTGGTAACCCAGAATATCGATCTGCTCCATACCAAGGGAGGAAGCGCCAGGGTTATCGAGATTCACGGTTCACCCCAGGCGCACTACTGTCCGGACTGTCAAAGTTCCGCCGCCGCAGAAGAAGCGGTGCTGGCGGGCAAGGTAAAAGAACGGGGTTTTATGGAATTTGCAGAAGCTGCTGCCATAGTCCAAAAAAATGAACTTCCCCGCTGCGGTAAATGCGGCGGCGTCGTAAAACCGGCAATTACTTTTTTTGGAGAAGGCCTCCCTGTTCACGCCCTGGCGGCGGCAGAAAAAGAAGCCGCCGCCGCAGACCTGATGCTGGTATTGGGTACCAGCCTTACGGTGTTTCCCGCCGCAGGTCTTCCCCGCATTACCCAGCGTAATGGCGGGAAAATCATTATTGTAAATGCAATGGAAACACCCATGGATGCATCTGCCCTTCTTCGTTTTAAGGATCTGGGAACCGTTTTTGAAGGATTAGCTTTCCTGCTTCAATAAATCCGTCCGGATTTAATAAATCCGGGCGCCCAAAAGGCGGCCTGCGATTTCTACCGCCATCCGGGCGGTCTGGTTCCGTACATCCAATACGGGGTTTACCTCTACTATGTCCGCCGAACCCAGAAGACCCGAGGCAGCCAGTTCTTCCGCCAAAAGCAGCACTTCCCGGTGGGAAAATCCCCCGCTTAGGGGGATTCCCACACCGGGAGCAATGCCGGGGTCCATGGCATCCATGTCAACACTAACATGGATGCGGTCTACCTTTCCCTTAAAAAACGAAATGATCCGCCGGGCGCTTTCGGCTATGCCCAGCCGGTCCACATCGGTCATGGTTAACACCGTTAATCCCGCTTCCTTCATAAGTTTTTTTTCTT
>BNVB01000118.1 GCA_025997795.1 Spirochaetia bacterium
AAATTGCACGTTCCTCTTGAGTTTAAAGCCACGGTAAGTCCGCCCGACGCCACGAACCAGGACATCGTCTGGTCGGTCGACAACGGGGTATTTAAGGGCGCAGAATTCGACCCCGACTTCGAAGGTACGGCAAAAGTAACTGCAACCATCGTCAACGGGAAAGGGACAGGCGAGGACTTTACCGAGGAATTTGACATTACGGTGAAGTGGGACATACTTGATGTAACGGAAATAGCCATAACCACACTGCCAGCCAAAAACGAATACATAGCGAAAACAATGAAAAAAATGGTTTTCCATTGTTTTTCGTAGATCCGGTTACAATAGTTCCCGAATTAATGGTATAATTCCTTGGATTCGGGAAGGAACTAATGTACTGCATTTCACGAAAAATACTGATGATAGTAGTCATGAAACCCTTCCTTTGGCGCCGGGGGCAACCGGCGTCATTTTTGATAAGAGGAATGACTAAACATTACTATTTTAGTCATATACACATAAGATAGTGATTTTCCTGCCACAAGGCAATAAAATTCGCTTGGGAATGTATACTTGGGGGCGTTGCTTTTGGCGCTGCTTAATACCGGTTGTCAAAAACCCGGGTAGTCTTTTTTTCGCTGCGGGGAAGTTCCCCCATGCCAACGGGGGTAATTTTGGCCATAATGCCGATTTTTTCCTTAAAGACAAGCCGTACCGTTTCCGCAAGGGTTTTACGCGCTTCGTCATCCTGGACCGGGGTTTCAAAAAAGAGGGTTACCATATCTTTGCCGTTTAGATGATCGATCATCACCTGGTATTCGCTGGAAACGCCGTCAAGGTCTGCGAGCATTTCATCAATCTTACCCGGGTAGATCATTACGCCCTTGACTTTGACCATGTCATCGGAACGGCCAATAAGGGTGTCGATCCGTGGATACGGACTGCCGCAGGGACAGCTGCCGGGTATTTCCCGGGTCAGATCGCGGGTGCGGTAACGGATAAGGGGAGCCCCTTCTTTTGTCAGGGTGGTAATAACCAGTTCGCCGGTCTGGCCTTCCTGTACCCGGCAGCCTGTATGGGGATCGATGATTTCATAAAAAAGATAATCGGTCCACATATGCATACCGCAGGCATGATCGCAGCTAATGCCGATGCCGGGGCCGTAAATTTCGGTAAGGCCGTAAATGTCGTATAACGATACCCCCAGTTCGTTGGCGATACGCTTCCGCATTTTGTCTCCCCAGCGTTCGGAACCAATCAGCGCTTTTGATAAATGGATTTTATTTTTTACGCCGCGCTTTTCAATTTCTTCGGCCAAAAGCAGGGCATAGGAAGAAGTGGCGGTAAGAACCGTGGACCGTAAATCGATCATCATTTTGATTTGTTTGTCGGTATTGCCCGGCCCCATGGGAATGGTCATGGCCCCCAGCAGTTCTGCCCCAAGCTGGAAACCTATGCCCGCAGTCCAGAGGCCGTATCCGGGGGTTATATGCACACGGTCATGGGGAGTAATTCCCGCCGTTTCATAACAGCGTTTGAACATCAGCGCCCAATCGTGAACATCCTTTTGCGTATAGGGAATAATAACCGGAATGCCGGTTGTGCCCGACGAAGAATGGATACGCACAATTTTTTCTTCCGGAACGGCAGAGAGGCCCAGCGGATAGGCGCTGCGGAGATCTTCCTTTTCGGTAAAGGGGATTTGTAAAAAATCATGTTCGCTGGTTATATCTTTTACATCAAAACCCGCAAAGTGTTTTTGATAAAAGGGGCTTAACATGGCATGTTTTATGCTCTTTTTAATTTGTTCAAGTGTTTTCTGATCCATGTTCATAGTAAAACTCCCGGAGGTGGTTTGTGTGTATATCCCGTTTGCAGCGCATGGATGTTTTGCTCCACAAACTGCGGTTTTATTTTTTTTCTGATCACCGCTTCCATATCATCCGCCGAAAAAGGAAACAGCCGGGTTTGCATGGCAAAACCCGCCAGGGCAGTGTTAAGGAACCGTTCCCCGCATTGGGCGCTTAGTTCTTCCCCATCAGCTGCAAAAAGCTGTTTAACGTTGGCGGAAAGCCAGGCAAAGAGCGGCTCCTTGGTATAACTTTCGCCCCCGGTAACGGGTTTTATGATGCGGTTACATACGACCAGGGAGCCGCCGGGTTTAAGAAAATCCGCCGCCCGGATCGCCTCGCCTGCTTCAAAGGCAATTACCATATCCGCATTAAACGGCGGAATAAGGGGCGAGTAAATTTCGCTGCCAGCGCCGGAGGCTCTGCCAGCGCCGGAGGCGCTGCCAGGTGACGGTTTATGTATCCGTAAATGGCTTATTACCGAACCGCCCCGCTGGGCCATGCCGATTGTTTCGCTTCCCCGCACATCAAAACCCGCCGTTACCGCAGCCTCCCCGATAAGCCGGGAAACGAGGATTGTTCCCTGTCCGCCAAGCCCGGCAATGATTATATTTAACATGCTAACCATACTCCCGTGCGGCTGCATAGCCGCACAATTAAATCGAACATGAAGCGAAGCTTCATGATTCGCCTTCAATCGCATTTGCGGGGCATACTGCTTTACACAGGTTACACCCTGTGCAAAGCGCGGGGTCTATAGAAGCGCGCCGGTTTGTAATAAAAAGCGCCGGGCAGCCGACTTTTTTTACACAAAGACCGCAGCCGGTACAGGTTTGCGAATTTATGGTACAGGCAGTTTTTTCTTTTACCAGCGTTACACAGGGGCCTTCAAAAATAATAACCCGCACCCCCTTTTGTCCGGCGGCTTTTAAAACGGCTTCTTTTCCCGCCGCCCAATCAAAAGCGTTAACCCGCTCTACCGAGCTTACTTTAAGAGAGGAAACCACCGCATAAATGTCGATGCGGGGCGCGCTCTTTCCCATGAGGGTTTTTCCGGTGTTTGGGTGGTCCTGTCCGCCGGTCATGGCGGTGGTACCATTATCCAGTATCGCTATAATAATGTCGGAGCCGTTGTAAACCGCGTTAATAATGCCCGGAATACCGGTATGAAAAAAAGTTGAGTCGCCGATAAAGGCAATGTTCAGCGTAGATAATTCCACGCGGTTAATGCCCTGGGCCATGGTTATACCTGCGCCCATACAAAGGCAAGTATCGATCATATCCAGGGGTTGGGCGTTACCCAGGGTATAACAGCCAATGTCCCCGGAAAATACGGCCTTTCTGCCCTGCGGCAAATGCGCAGCCGCCTCCTTTACTGCAAAAAACGAAGCGCGGTGCGGACAGCCCGCGCAGAGCAGCGGCGGGCGGACCGGCAGGGCGGGTTTTTGCGGCGGTACCGGCCTTGGCGGAATTTGCCCGCCCAAAAATGAAACGACTGCTTCCCGCACCATGGCGGGATTGTTTTCTCCGGCCAGGGGCATACGTCCCGTCAATTTGCCTTGTATCGTACAGGGAATATGATACATTCCGCAAAAACAAAGCAGTTCTTTTTCTATTACCGGATCAAGCTCTTCGATAACCAGAACTTCATCAAGGCCCTTTAGAAAATTCACCACAGTACCGGAAGGTAATGGATAGGTGGAAATTTTAAGCGCCCGGAAATTTTCGCAGTCGTCTTGTGTTTCCATAACATACTGCCAGCTGACCCCGCCGGAAACAATGCCCCTGCGCGGCCTGCCGGTTTCGCCGGCGGGTTTGCCGCCGGTTTCGCCCGTGGTTTTTGTTGCCACTTTTTCAATCAGCATATTTTTTGCATACCCGGAAAAAGTCTCTGCCAGGGATTTTTGGCTTTCCGCTATATTAAGGTGATTGGTATACGCCAGTTTTGGAAAGATAACCCATTTGCCGTTGTCTTTGGTAAAACCTGCCGGAGCGGAAAAGAAGGGTTCCTCTTTAGAGGATAGCCGGGATTCCAGCAGCTGCACCGAAGCATAACTGTGGCATACCCGGGTGGTGGGCCGGAAAAGTACCGGCCGTTTTATTTCCTCTGAACAGGCAAAGGCATCGGCAATCATTGTATAGGCTTCTTCCGGGGTGGAGGGATCAAAAACCGGGATATGGGCAAAAAGTCCAAAATGACGGGTATCCTGTTC
>BNVB01000119.1 GCA_025997795.1 Spirochaetia bacterium
ATAAGATCGTGTTTTTTCTTGCTGGTAGTTTTTGCGTCTTTCATTTTTGCGTTTTCCTTCTTTTCTTCGTCGCTGATATTCTTGTGGAAACTTGCCTTAAACACCTGAAGAATGGGTTTGTTGATCCCGGAAAGGGGTACGGTAAAGGCAATTCCCGCTCCGGGATTGTGGAGCCCCAGGCTTTTACTTACCCGTTTAAGCAGCACCGGCACCATAAGGTTTTGTTCCAGGCAGATTACTACCGCCTTTTCGCTGGACCCCAGCCCCAAAAGGTCAAGGATTTCCGAGTTTGCCGTTCCCTGGCCTTTACAGATAAAGTGAAAGCGTACATGAGATTCTTCAAGAATTTCTGTAATTGCCTTTGCCTTTGACCAGTCTAAAATAAAAACAACAAAGTCAAGGATCGCCATACCCGGAGAAGCGGGCACACCCCTTAGGGGACTGCCGGGGCTTTGTGCTTCCGGTGCAGGGGCGGTTTTTGTTTTTTTACCCGGCAAAACCGGCAGCAGCTTTTTTTTGGGTTTGGCCCTTTTGCTGTTTGTTTCTTTGCTGTTTGTTTCTTTGCTTTTGGCCAGTTTGGGGGTTTCTTTTTTTGCCACGGATTTTTCGCTCATACCGCACCCTCATAATCGTACTCAATAATGATACCCGAATCGTCCTGGGCCATGGCTTCCAGCGTATCCCTGGAAAGTTCATCGGAACTCTTAAGTTTACTGCGGTAAACAAGCCCCAACAACTGAATGACGATGAGGGGCGTCATGGCTACCATGGCTACAATGCCAAAGGCGTCGATCATCAGGTCCCGGCCTACACCCTCGCAGGTTCCCATTGCCAGGGGCAGGAGGAAGGTGGAGGTCATGGGGCCGGAACATACGCCGCCGGAGTCAAAGGCAATGCCGGTAAACATACGGGGTACAAAAAAAGCCAGCACCAGGGCAAAGGTATAACCGGGGATCAAAATCCACATGATAGGAATGCCCAAGAGTATCCTAAGCATGGTGATTGCCAGGGCAGCGGCCATACCGATGGAAAGCCCCCGGTTCATCATTTTTTGGGATATGGCCCCGGATGATATCTCTTCGACCTGTTTGTTAAGGACGTGAACCGCCGGTTCCGCCGCCACAATGAAGTAACCTACCAGCATCCCAAAGGGCACCAGCACCCATTTAAAGGGGGAAGCGGCCAACTGGGAGCCAAGGAGATGACCCACCGGAATAAAGCCCACGTTCACCCCGGTTAAAAACACCACCAGGCCGATAAGGGTGTAGAGGAAGCCCACCGCAATACGGCCAAGCTGGTGCCGTTTGTAACGCCGGGACATCAATTGGAAAACAACGAAGAAGGCCACGATGGCCCCCAGCGCCTTGACCACGTCTTCAAAGTAATGGGGAAATCCAATGGCAAAAAAGGTAACCACATCCCGGGAGGTAGCCGCCTGGTGAACAATGTGGGATTCCACCTCTGCCGAGCCGGGCTTATAGAAAATACCCAAGAGAAGCACCGCCAGAATAGGTCCTATACTGCACAGGGCAACCAGGCCAAAACTATCGTCCTGGGAATTTTTGTCGCTGCGGATGGAGGCCACGCCCACGCCCATGGCCAAAATGAAAGGCACCGTGATGGGTCCGGTGGTTACCCCCCCGGAGTCAAATGCCACGGGGATAAAGGTATTGGGGGCAAAGTAGGCTATCACAAAGGTAATTATATAAAAAATTACCAGCAATATCGAAAGCCGGATTTTGAAGAGCGTTCTAAGCACCGCTATCATCAGAAAAAACCCCACCCCTAGTGCAACGGTGAGGATCAAAACCATAGAAGGCTCTATGGAAGGTACCTGTTTGGCCAGCACCTGTAAGTCAGGCTCGGCAATGGTGATTAACACCCCCATGATAAAACTGACCAGAAGAATGAGCAGCAATTTTGACGATTTGGTAAGCTGGATACCAATGCCTTCCCCCATGGGCATCATCGCCATATCCGCCCCCATGGTAAAAAACCCCATCCCGATGATAAGCAGGGCCGCCCCCGCCAAAAACATCAGGATAGTACCCGATGGCATGGGGGTGTTAATCACCATTGCCGAGCCTGACTTACAGGTGCTGGCCAAACAGGTACCTTCCATAGAGCCTTCTATGGTTTTGATCCTCACCGTTGCACTAGGGGTGGGGTTTTTTCTGATGATAGCGGTGCTTAGAACGCTCTTCAAAATCCGGCTTTCGATATTGCTGGTAATTTTTTATATAATTACCTTTGTGATAGCCTACTTTGCCCCCAATACCTTTATCCCCGTGGCATTTGACTCCGGGGGGGTAACCACCGGACCCATCACGGTGCCTTTCATTTTGGCCATGGGCGTGGGCGTGGCCTCCATCCGCAGCGACAAAAATTCCCAGGACGATAGTTTTGGCCTGGTTGCCCTGTGCAGTATAGGACCTATTCTGGCGGTGCTTCTCTTGGGTATTTTCTATAAGCCCGGCTCGGCAGAGGTGGAATCCCACATTGTTCACCAGGCGGCTACCTCCCGGGATGTGGTTACCTTTTTTGCCATTGAATTTCCCCATTACTTTGAAGACGTGGTCAAGGCGCTGGGGGCCATCGTGGCCTTCTTCGTTGTTTTCCAATTGATGTCCCGGCGTTACAAACGGCACCAGCTTGGCCGTATTGCGGTGGGCTTCCTCTACACCCTTATCGGCCTGGTGGTGTTTTTAACCGGGGTGAACGTGGGCTTTATTCCGGTGGGTCATCTCCTTGGCTCCCAGTTGGCCGCTTCCCCCTTTAAATGGGTGCTGGTGCCCTTTGGGATGCTGGTAGGTTACTTCATTGTGGCGGCGGAACCGGCGGTTCACGTCCTTAACAAACAGGTCGAAGAGATATCATCCGGGGCCATATCCCAAAAAATGATGAACCGGGGGCTTTCCATCGGTATGGCCGCTGCCCTGGCAATCACCATGCTTAGGATACTCTTGGGCATTCCTATCATGTGGATTTTGATCCCCGGTTATACCTTTGCCCTGGTGCTGGCTTTTTTTGTACCCCGTATGTTTACCGGCATTGCCTTTGACTCCGGCGGCGTATGTTCCGGCCCCATGACCTCCACCTTCCTCCTGCCCCTGGCAATGGGAACCTGCGAGGGTGTAGGCCGGGACCTGATGATCGACGCCTTTGGCATTGTAGCCATGGTAGCCATGACGCCCCTCATCGTCATTCAGTTGTTGGGGCTTGTTTACCGCAGTAAACTTAAGAGTTCCGATGAACTTTCCAGGGATACGCTGGAAGCCATGGCCCAGGACGATTCGGGTATCATTATTGAGTACGATTATGAGGGTGCGGTATGAGCGAAAAATCCGTGGCAAAAAAAGAAACCCCCAAACTGGCCAAAAGCAAAGAAACAAACAGCAAAGAAACAAACAGCAAAAGGGCCAAACCCAAAAAAAAGCTGCTGCCGGTTTTGCCGGGTAAAAAAACAAAAACCGCCCCTGCACCGGAAGCACAAAGCCCCGGCAGTCCCCTAAGGGGTGTGCCCGCTTCTCCGGGTATGGCGATCCTTGACTTTGTTGTTTTTATTTTAGACTGGTCAAAGGCAAAGGCAATTACAGAAATTCTTGAAGAATCTCATGTACGCTTTCACTTTATCTGTAAAGGCCAGGGAACGGCAAACTCGGAAATCCTTGACCTTTTGGGGCTGGGGTCCAGCGAAAAGGCGGTAGTAATCTGCCTGGAACAAAACCTTATGGTGCCGGTGCTGCTTAAACGGGTAAGTAAAAGCCTGGGGCTCCACAATCCCGGAGCGGGAATTGCCTTTACCGTACCCCTTTCCGGGATCAACAAACCCATTCTTCAGGTGTTTAAGGCAAGTTTCCACAAGAATATCAGCGACGAAGAAAAGAAGGAAAACGCAAAAATGAAAGACGCAAAAACTACCAGCAAGAAAAAACACGATCTTAT
>BNVB01000120.1 GCA_025997795.1 Spirochaetia bacterium
ATTCCGTTTAATCTCATTGCCTAAATTGTATTACATTTTGTATGCTCTGTCAAGGCAATTTGGCAATCCTTTTTTGCTTCCGGCTTGGGCTTGGCTTTGGGACGATCCAGTTTGATATACCGAATGGCTTCCAGGGCAAAAAGAAATTCAAACATAAAGGCCTTGAAAAAACCACCCGATGTGGTATACTGATTTCCAGGAGATTTTTATGCTAAAAACTGATCCTAACACCGTAAAAACTACCCCCCCCCCCCCCATATTTAGTGTAAATGTATTATTTGGCACACCATATATAGCGTTGCTTTTAGGCATACTCTTTGCCCTGGTACTTGGCGCCTGTTTTTCCCCCCTGGAATATAAAGGTGAAGGAGACGGCAGCCTTACCATCGGCCTTCCCGGTTCGGGTCCGGCCGCAAAAGCTGTTCTACTAGGAAGCAAAGACAATTTACGGTATGAACTTACTTTTTCCGGTCCCGGCGGAAGAAGAATAACCAGAAGCGCCGGATGGGGCGAGACCGTTACCGTCCAGGCAGTCCCCGGCAGGTGGACCGTTACCGTTAAAGCCTTTGATGAGGCATTTCCGGATACGATCAATGCGGTAGGAGAAGCAAGGGACATAGATGTAAGAGTCGGCGGTAACAACAATGTGTCCGTCAAAATGGCCGTATATACGGAAGTAAGTACCTGGTCTGATACAGGGCCTACCGGGCCAGGATTAAAGGAAGCTATAGAAAACGGAAGTATGGATGACTTCATTGTAATAAAAAATGAGTTTTCCGGAGGCGCTGATAGTCTTATAGACCTTGCCATTAGTAAAAAAGTTACCATAGCAGTAGAAGGTACTATTACCATTAACCGAACTCCAGCTTTGAGCGGCGAATCATTTTTCAAAATTACCAGCGGTAATCTTGTTCTTGGTTCCCCCGCTTACGGCGGAACCCTTACGCTGAATGGCGGGCCCGGGACTGCGGACAATGCGCTTGTTACCGTCAATTCGGGGTCATTTACCATGAACAGCGGAGCGATACGGAATAATATCAATATCGCAGGACCGGGCGGCGCTGTAGAAGTAAGCAGTGCCAGTGGAAGCTTTACCATGAACGGCGGACTTATTACCGGAAATAGCGCAATCGGATACGGTGGTGTATATGCCCACCCCGGCGCTTCTTTTAACCGTGGCGGCGGAACAATAAACGGAAATGATACGGTCTTTACCGCCGGGTTCTATGACGACGGTGGTACCTCCAAGCCCTGCTACTGGCAAGGTACGACTAGAATTGACCTTCCCTTTACCGGAGGAACCAATGGTGTGGCCACTGGCATCACCGTATACGACGGTACGGTCTACACCGCCGGGTACTATAATGCTGCCGGTACCCGAAAGCCCTGCTACTGGGAAGGTACGACTAGAAGGGACCTTCCCTTTACCGGAAGCACAGGTGGAATTTTTGCCATCACCATATCCGGCGGTACGGTCTACACCGCCGGGTACTATGAAGACGGCGGCGTCAGAAAGGCCTGCTACTGGGTAAACAACACGAACAAAATCGACCTTTCCGGAGGCTATGAGGCCACTGGCATCACCGTATCCGGCGGTACGGTCTACACCGCCGGGTACTATGAAGACGGCGGCGTCAGAAAGGCCTGCTACTGGCAAGGAACAACCAAAACCGACCTTTCCGGAGGCTATGAAGCCACTGGCATCACCGTATCCGGCGGTACGGTCTACACCGCCGGGTACTATAATGATGGTATCAACATCAAACCCTACTACTGGTTAGAAACAACCAGAACCGACCTTCCCTTTACCGGAAATGGTTATGCCAGAGGCATCACTGTATCCGGCGGTACGGTCTACACCGCCGGATACTATAATGATGGTATCAACACAAATCCCTGCTACTGGTTAGGAACAACCAGAATCAACCTTCCCATTACCGGACCCGCTGGTTATGCCTTGGCTATCACCGTATCCGGCGGCACGGTCTACACCGCCGGGTTCTATGACGACGGTATCAACACAAATCCCTGCTACTGGTTAGGCACGACCAGAATTGACCTTCCCGCCGGAATCGAAGGTTATGCCTATGGCATATTCGTAACGGACTGAGGGCGGCGGTACAGCGGAAAAGCCGCCTCTTTATTCGTCAACTAGCCCAAAAGATTTTTGTGGAAAGAAATTACGCGCTTCTTGTGCTATTTCCTCTAACGTCATATTGTACCACGGCTGCGTTTTTCTCCACTCTGTGTAATCAAATGGCTCCTCACTCTTGACCATCTGCTCAATTCGACCCGGTGTGCGCTGTGTGACCAATTAAGAATTACCCGCCGCAACCCTGGCCCGCAGTTTCCCTTGTCCCGAAAAATTGACAAATTGCGGTGAAGGCCGCCCTTTACTGGAAAACAAGACATCCAGGTTGTTCTTGTGATAAGCCGCTTCTTCATCATCGGTGGTCATATCGGAAGTCTCATCCTGAATTTTTAACCGGGCGGCATGTATTTCTTTTACAGGTTCCAAAGCCCCTTCCATGTCGGGATCGGAAAGAAGCCGGGGGTCGTGCATATAGTCTTGTACGGTCATAATTCCAATACCTCCTCAGGTTTATATATGCCTACTGTTTTCATTATAGCCAAATCACCCCCGGCAAAGCCAGAGGATTACCGATGGATTTACATTACCCCTCAAAAACACTTTTTTCCAGTTTTTTTCGCTTTTTTCCCCGTTTGATACAAGCAAGAAACAGCTTATTGCCCTTATAAGGAGTGATTGGGGGGAAAGGAGTAATTGTGCTGCAAAAGTATATTATTGTGCTTCTTCCGGTGCTGGCGTTTTCCTGTGCCGGGAAGAAGACTGTTTTGCCGGTTTCGGAATTGGCGGGAACAGTGGATAACAGCGGGACGGCGGGGCTGACTTACAATCAGGCGGAACTGCCTGCGGCCCTCGAAGAGCTGGCGGAACTGGAACGGTCCGGGGAATTTATTCCCGGCCTGGGTTTGGCGGAATCGAATCTGCGGGAAAAGGCCGCAGACTATGCGGGGGCGGTGCTGGCGGTTTACAAGGAACTTTCCTGGGCCTATGCCCTGGGGGTGGGTGATGTTTCCGCGGTGTCAATACAGGAAGGGCTTGGCAGACTGCTGGAAAGCGGGACGGCTTCTCTTGTTCCTCCCGGCGGGCGGATCGAAACCGCCAATGCGGTAAAGGCAATTCTGGCCTTTACCGAAGGCCGCTGGGCAGAGGCGGAAACACAAATCACTTCGCTTTATGGCAGCGAGGCGGAGGCCGACAGTTTTTCCCGGTGGATGCTTTTGGTGTGCGCCATGGAAAAAAGCGCCGGAACCGAAGGCCGTTCCGCCTATGGGGCAATCCGGGCGCGGTATGTTTCGTTTCCCGAATATTGGTACCGGGGCGCCCGGGCTGCAGCAGCGGCGGCGGGTAATTCCATGGCGGGGGAATACGCGGAACGCTGTATCAACCTTGCACCGGAAGGGCCCTATGCGGCGGAGTGCAGAATTATTCTGGCCCGGAGCATGGGGCTTCCCGCCGGTGATGCGCCGTTTCTGCGGACACGGCTGGAGATTGAAGCGGCGGTGTCCGGCGCGGCAAAGGGCGGAAACCCCGAATTACTTTTGCCCCTTCTTCCCCTGGCGGGGCTTCCGGATAATCCTTCAACCCTCTATGCCTCAGGCGCTATGCGGGCCCTGGCGGGGAACAGCGCCTTTCGGAACTGGTTTGTAAAAGAGGCGGGAAAAGCCACGGGGCGGCTTGCCGAAAGGCTGCTCTACATTTCCAGAGGTTAACAATGAAAAATCATTTTGTACATTTTGTATCTTTTTTACATTTTGTAAAAACCTTGTCTGCCCTGACACTTATGCTGGGCATGTGTGTCCTCTCTTTTTCCTGTAAGGAGGAAGCCGATGAAG
>BNVB01000121.1 GCA_025997795.1 Spirochaetia bacterium
CTTTCCCATCACCGGACATGACCAGCACATCAGAAGGAACCATGTCTTCATAAATCATTCCCGAGGGGGTTACCAAAAATTCCCCCGAAGACATTCGTACACTTACATTACCGCCGGAAAGAGTTACCAATCCGTAACGATCAAGTTTTATTCCCGCCTGTCTGACTTCTTCCCGTTCCTTTTCAAATTTCATACCTGTTCCTTTATGTTCCTTAGATTCAAGATTTAAGCAGCTGTTCTTCTTTTTGAGGTATATTCCAGGGCAAGATCGGCATTTTGTTAACTTCCGGCCTTGTAGAATCCCAGGCACGGGCTTTTATGCTGTTCGGATGAGTTTTATATTCCAGTTTTAAGAGGTATAGAAACAACTCTTCGGAATCGTTAAATTCCATGGTATGTATCCAAAATCTTCCCTGAAAAAAATTATGCTGGTTTATCCGTAAAAAAATCTTGCCGGAACCGCGAAAGTCTTTTGCCAGAAAGGTGGTAATTTCATCGAATAAATACTTAAAAACTTTTCCATAGGATTCAAAGGAAATGCCGTCTTCTTCCAGTATCACTTTGCCCGGGTTAGAATGGGAAATAAACGTATTCCATACTGTGTATACGGAAACCACGGCGGCCATAATAAAAATATTCCGTTTATAATCAATGACGATCATAACCAGGCTAAAAAGAAAAGCCGCCGCGCAAAAATAGGCAATAAGCGTAATCTGAATAAAATAACTTTTTTGATTGTAGATGTATTCTTTTTTCATAACCATGATACCCCATAGTAAAAAACATCTGCCATTTCACTGCGGAATTGGCAGATGTTTTTTTTGATTAGCAAAGCACGGAATGCTTATGCGGAATGAACCGCCTTGGCTTCCTTGATAATCCTTGACCGGTTAATAACCGCCAGGCCTGCCGCAATAAGCGCCACAATGCCGGTTCCGATATAACCAAAGTTATGGAGCCGCACAATAGCCCAGGTTAGGGGATTCGCACCGTCGCAGATACTGGAAATCTGGTCTGCCCCGGTGGGAATTTCAAATTTGGCGTTAACAGCCGCCTGGGTGATCATTGGCGCCAGATCGGTGGCTATCCAAAGACCAACAAGCAGGGTAAAAAAGCCGATAATCAGCGCCCGGAAGCCGTTGTTCTTTACAATCGGAATGATCAGAACAAACATCCAGGGAATAACCGCCAGGTCCGCAAAGGGAAGAACTTTGTTACCCGGAAGAACCACTGCTATAAATACGGTAAGGGGAACCAGCACCAGGGATACCGCCAGGGTAGTGGGATGGCCGATACCTACGGCCGAATCCAGTCCAATGTAGATTTTGCCGCGGCTCTTAAACCGTGTAGAAATAAATTCGGAAGCTGCATCGGAAATGGGAACAAGCCCTTCCATTAACATGGCTGCCATTTTGGGGATCAACACCAGTACCGCACCCAGGGTAACGCCCAGGCCCAGAACACCGGCAACATCTTTCCCCGCCACAATACCTATGATAAGGCCAAGAACCGTACCTACCAGAATAGGTTCACCGAATACGCCAAAGCGCTTTTGCAGTTTGGTCATGTCAATTTCAATCTTGTTAATACCGGGAATAAGATCAATAACCTTGTTAAGTACAATGGCGCCCGGAACAAACGCGGTAGTAAAACCATGGGGCAGGGAAATACCGGGAAGATCGTTGTACTTTTCCAGCCCCGGTGCGGTGTAGTCGCCCAAAACCAGAACAATTACTTCATTAAGGACTGCGGCTGCAATACCCAGCCCCTGGCTGCCGGTAAGAATTGCTACAAGCGCGCCGGTAAAAGCAAAATGCCAGTAGTCCCAGATATCAATGTCTATGGTCTGGGTAGCGTTGATAAGCAGCATGAGAATATTGACAATCAAACATACCGGAATAATAATCGCCCCGACCTGGGATGCAAAGGCAATTGCAGCAGCGGCAGGCCAGCCTACGTCAATAACCGACAAGGAAAGGCCAAAACGTTCGGACATTTGTTGAACAGCGGGCCCAAGATTACTTCCCATCATGCCAATAACCAGGTTAAGGCCGATAAAACCTACGCCGACCGTTAAGCCGGCCCGCAGGGCTTTTCCGCCGCCGGCCTTAAGCAGAAATCCCATTATAAAAAGAATAATGGGCATTACAACCGAAGGACCAAGGCCGGAAACAAACCCGAAGAAGGCTACTATTCCTCCCCAAATCGTACTTAAAACTTCCATACGCTCCTACCTCCCTAAAAAATAACCTTTCCCTATGGAAAGGTTTGGATCCTATTTTTCCAGTTCCGCAATAATACTCTGGATAACCGGTTCCAGATTGATACCGGTTAAAAAAGGTACTCCCTTGATTAAGGGACACTGCATCCCGTCGGGAACTTGTGTCGTGGCGACACAGAAATCATAATTGGAAGAATTGGCTACTGCTTCACCTGTTTTGAATTGGTATGTTTTAAACTTGCCTTCGTACCCCCGTTTATTGAGGATATCGGTAAGTTTTACATTTACCGCAGTTGATGTGGCTATTCCCGTTCCGCAGACCAGCATTATTTTCTTCATCCTTAAAACCCTCCTGACAAAAGACAAGCGCTAAGCGCAATTAGCTATTATCACCCCTGTTTCAAAACCTTGTCAAGTAAATTTTGTAAAGAATTCTTAAATGATCAAACATTTGTAAAATCCCTTGCTATATACAGAATTTAGCTCCTCCCGGCGGAGAAAGTCCGCAAAAAATCCCTTAGTTTCCCTAGGGGAATGGTTTTACGCTTCTTCGGCCTGCATACGGGGCCCCACGGTACGGTAGAGGATGTCGTAGATGGCCTTGCCGGAGGGCGCCTTAAGGATGGCGTCCAGTACTTCGTTGTCCGAATAGGCGGTGATCAATACTTCAAGCAAAAAGCCGATTTTCTTCTTTTCCTTGAGGGCAAACATGGAAATAAGCTGAACCTGGATTTTTTCATCCGGATCCCCCATGGAGGAAAATTCCAGGGGTTTGGCCAAGCGGGCAAAAAGTATGGCCGATTCGTTTACATGTTCCGCATCGGTATGGGGTATGGCGATTTTATGCCCCTCCATGGGGAGCCCCGAAGGATAAAGCCGTTCCCGTTCCAGGATGGCGGCGGGAAAACTTTCCTTTACATAACCCCGGGAAAGAAGAATAGCGCTCATGGCGCTAAGGGCTTCTTCCTTGGTAGCCGCTTCCAGATTATCAATTATGCTGTCTTCTTTTAGAATTTCTTCAATTTTCATAGTCACTCCTGGCTTATCCTACAACCGGTTTATACTTTTGTCAAATAAATTATGTTGATATTGTCAAAAGTAAAAAAATACCTTACCCTTAAGGACATGAAAAAGGCCTTTGTTTTTGATTTGGACGGTACCCTGGCCAACAGCATCTATGATATTGGGGACAGCGTTAACTACCTTCTTACCCGGCGGGGGCTTCCCACCCACAGTTACGAGGACTACCTTGGCTACATGGGCATGGGCATAGGGGTTACCCTAAGCCGGGCCATGCCGGGTTATGACGGGCTTTCCCCGGAAGAACAGGGGGCGCTGCGGGCGGCCTACACGGCCCACAACGAAGCGCACTGTCTGGATAAAACCCGGCCCTACGAAGGGATTACCGAAACGCTCGGTGCACTGGCGGAACGGGGGGTGGTGCTGGGGATCTTTACCAACAAACCGGAAGTATTAGGTAAAAAAATTACCGCCGCCCTTTTTACGGGGATTAGCTTTGCCTTTGTTTTGGGGGGCCTGGAGGGGGCTTCCATGAAACCCAACCCGGAGCGGGTTCTGGCGGAACTTAACAAACTTGGCATCAAACCGGCGGAAACGGTTTTTGTAGGAGACGGCCAACCGGACATAAGCACGGGTAAAAACGGCGGCATGACTGCCTGCGGGGTA
>BNVB01000122.1 GCA_025997795.1 Spirochaetia bacterium
AATGGCATCCGGGGCGGAACAGATTAATGTGGCGGTAAACCGGGTAAATGAAATCAGCGGCAAAAACAAGGATAATATCGACATCCTGGTTCGTGAGGTTTCCCGGTTCAAGGTCGAATAATTCCGCTCTTGGGACCACAGGCATCTTTTTTCGAGGGTTTACCCGGAGCCAACAGGATAGTATACTTGGATCGGAGGATGCCATGGACAAGGATGCCGTTATCGGGCGGGCAAAGGACTATATAAACCGGGAAAAAGACCCCCATTTCCGGGGCGAGGTGGAAAAACTCCTTGCTGCGGACAGCCCTGACACCCAAAAAGAGCTGGAAGACCGCTTTTACCGGGATCTGGAATTTGGTACCGGCGGTTTACGGGGTGTTATCGGCGGCGGTTACAACCGGATGAATACCCTGGTGGTAAAAAGCGCCACCCAGGGACTGGCCAACTATATCCGCAAAACCTTCCCCGAAAAGGCCGCCAACCCGGGAAACATCGCCTTATCCGCCGCCATTGCCTTTGACAGCCGCCATTATTCGGCGGAATTTGCCGAGGCGGCGGCGCTCATCTTTGCTGCCAACGGAATCAAGGCCTATCTTTTTTCGGCCCTCCGGCCTACCCCGGAACTATCCTTTGCCATCCGGCTCCTGGGCTGCGACACGGGGATTGTCGTTACCGCCAGCCATAATCCTCCCCAGTACAACGGCTACAAGGCCTACTGGAACGATGGCGCCCAGGTCATTGCCCCCCACGACAAGGGTATAATTGCCGAGGTCAACGCCGTGACGGAAATTAAGGAAATGCCCCGGGAAGAAGCCCTTAAGGCGGGACTGCTCCAGATTATCGATAAAGAAGTGGACGAACCCTACCGGGCCATGGTTAAGTCACGGCTTTTCCGTCCCGGTCTTATCAAAGAAAAAGCCGCCGAGGTAAAAATTGTCTACACGCCCCTCCACGGTACCGGAGCCCTCCATGTGGAAAAGGTACTGGGGGACCTGGGCCTAAAGGTAATCACCGTTCCCGAACAGCGTGAGGGCAACGGCGATTTCCCCACGGTGGCATTTCCCAATCCGGAAGAAGTGGCGGCCCTGGACATGGCGATTAAACTGGGTAAAAAAGAAGGGGCCGATGTGGTTATGGCCACCGACCCCGATGCGGACCGTTTTGGCATCGCGGTTCCGGCTAAAGCTGTTCCGGCACAAAGCGGTGACTTTGTACTTGTTACCGGAAACCAAATGGGTGTGCTCCTCTCGGATTATATTTTCCTTTCTCTTAAAGAGCTGGGTAAACTTCCCGCTAAACCACTTATGGTAAACACCGTGGTAACCACGGGAATGCAGCGCCGGGTGGCTGCCGCTTATGGGGCGGAATGTGTGGAAGTCCTTACGGGTTTTAAGTGGATTGCCGACATCATGCATAAATGCGACACAGGTCAAAAACAAGGAACCTTTGTTTTTGGTACCGAAGAAAGTTACGGTTACCTCGTGGAAAATGAAGTCCGGGACAAAGACGGTATTTCCGCTTCGGCCTTAACGGCAGAAATGACCCTCTACTGGCGGAGCAAAGGCAAGACCCTCCTGGACCGGCTTAACGACCTGTATGCAGAACACGGCTACTGGCAGGAGCTGGGAATCTCCAAATACTTCCAGGGACCGGAAGGGCCGGGCATTATGAATGGCATTATGGAAGAATACCGGAAAAATCCGCCGGTCCAGCTTGGGGGTATCAAGGTAACACGGGTCCGGGATATCAAAAACGGCGCAGACGGCCTCCCCCCCAGCGATGTATTGCAATTTTTCCTGGAAGACGGCACGGTGGTAAGCGCCCGGCCTTCCGGTACCGAGCCCAAGATCAAGTTTTACGCCACCTGCTGTGCGGAAGTCACGGCGGGGCTGGAAGCGGCCAAAACGGAAGCTGCCCGTAAACTGGATCTTATCAAAAAGGATATCAGGAGCGTTATTGGCGAATGAAAAAAGCCTGGTACGAACGCTTACGGCACAGCACATGCGCTTATATCGTCTTCCTCTTTGTCCTAACAGGATTTTCCGCTTGTTCTATCAATAAACTTGTAATCAATAAGGTATCCGATACCTTAAGCGGAAGCGGCGCCAATGCGGTATTTCTGGGCGATACCGATCCAAAACTGGTGGGAGATGCCCTCCCCTTTGCCATCAAGATGTACGAAACGCTGCTGGATAAAAACCCCAATCATTCGGGATTGATACTTACCACCGGTTCACTTTTTGTAATGTACGCCAATGCCTTTGTACAGGGCCCGGCAGAAATGCTGCCGGTGGAAGCCTATGAAGAAAAGCGGGCCGGGCTTGACCGGGCAAAAAAACTCTACCTTAGGGGAGCGGCTATTCTGGAGCGGGACATAAACAGCAAATATCCCGCTCTGCTTTCCGGGGAAGATGCGGACGTTGAGGACGCAACCGGGGACTTTGCCGGAAAACTGGCAAAAATAAACAAAGAAGACGTACCCCTCTTGTACTGGTATGCCGCGGGGACCCTTTCTGCCTATGCACTTAATCCCTTTGACATATCCCTGGGTATGCGCATTCCTCTGCTCTCTGCCCTTATGGAGAGGGCCTACGAACTGGATGGGGATTTTAATGCCGGGGCCCTGGACGAATTTTTCCTTATCCTCTACGGTTCCCTGCCGGAAGGCATGGGTGGCGACCGTGAAAAGGCCCTGGTCCATTACCAGAAGGCCCTTGAAAAATCAAAGGGGCTTTCCGCAGGCGCCTATGTGGCCTATGCCCAAACCATCGCAGTGGCGGAACAAAACTATGAACGTTTCCGGTTTAATCTTGAAACAGCTTTGGCCATAGACCCCGCCGCAGATCCTTCCAATACACTGGTAAATATCATCAATCAACACAAAGCCCGGTACCTTTTGGAAAAGGCCCCGGAACTGTTTGTGGATTTTGACGAAGAAGCCTGGGACGCAAACCCGGGTTATGGGGATGAATAAGATGAACAAGATAACAAAGACCCTTTTTGCCGCCCTAATTTTGACGGCAGCGATCGTACCGGGCTGGGGACAGCCGCGGCGGCCCCAGCGGCAGGTGGTGATCAAACTTGCTTCCATGGTGCCGGAAAATACCGACTGGGGGCAGACCCTTAACAAACTTGCCGCAGAATGGTCCAGAATATCGGGCGGCGAGGTAAAACTACAGGTCTATGCCAACGGTACCCAGGGTAACGAAGACGAAGTACTGCGGAAACTTAACATGAATACGATTCAGGCTGCGGTACTTACCTCCTTTGGGCTTAACAAAATAGCCCCGGAGATCCTTACCCTCAGCTGCCCCTTCTTTATCCGGAACGAAGCGGAACTCAACGAAGTACTCCGGCAGGTAAAGGGGGATTTTGAAGCTAAAATTAATTCCCAGAACTACTATGCGCTGGCTCTGGTCAAGGCCGGCTGGGTACGGTTTTTTTCCCGAAACCCCGTCTTTGTTCCTGCGGACTTAAAGCGCCAAAAAGTGGGGACCATGCCTACCGAACCGGAACTGGCCCAGGTATTCCGTTCCATGGGTTACCAGCTGGTACTGGTGGAACAAAGCCGGGTCCTTATTGCCCTTAATGGCGGAACCATCGACGCCGTCTACCAAAGCCCCATCTTTGCCGCCGGCGCCCAGTATTTTGGGGTTGCCAAAAATATGGCATCCATCAACATTGCCCCCTTTATGGGCGGTATTGTGCTTAACAAACAGGCCTGGGAATCCATTCCTCCCCAATACCGGGACGAACTTGCCAGGGTTACCCGGCGTGTAGGTCTGGAAATTGAAACATCGCTCCTTAAAC
>BNVB01000123.1 GCA_025997795.1 Spirochaetia bacterium
CACCCAAATAAATCAACTGTGTATCAGGTTGTTTTATTTTAGCATCGGGAAAATTAAAAGCTGAACTAAGTTTTTGGAAGGCCTTGTCGTTGGATTCAGGTTCGGGCAATTCTATACTCAGTTTTCCGTCTTCAACGGTACCTATTTGTCCAACGGTCCCACTAATAGTCATTTCATTACCCTTTGTATCATAAACCATTGCACCTGAAATCTTGGTTATGGGGGCTTTTAATCCTGCACTGGCGCTTCCTTCACCGGACTTACATGAGGCGGCCAGGGCAATTACGGTTACTCCTACGATTACAAGAAACTTTTTCATGGCTTTCCTCCAAAAACAACTGTTATTATTATAACCGTCAAAAGGACGGCTTAATTACTTAGTATTGAATTCTTTGCTTTGGCTTAGGATTTTTTTAGCAAATATATTGTCTATTTCACCGTGCCGGGGAACGGTTACTTTTTTCCCGGTTTCCTTATTTTGGTAAATATCATGCTCGCTTCCGTGTTTGAAAAAAAGAACTCCGTTTTGTTCAAGTATCTTTATAAAAGCTTCGCGCTTCATCCGGCGACCTCAAGAACGCGGTGATGTTGTTTTACCTCAAGCGTACCGTCCTGTATCCAACTATAAATTTCAGAAAGATGTTTTTCCAGATCGGGTAAATCCTCCCCCTGTGTGGGGTATTCAGGATAATCCTCAAACCATCCAACCAGGAATTGTTCTCCCTGTTCATAGCAGTATTTTATTTTCATGGTTTTCCTCCTGGATTTAAGGTTTCAATATAGCGTAGGCTTTCCCAATTTTATCTTCTCCGAACTTACTGTTGGGAAGTGGGCTCAATGGCAGTTATATTGTTCATTTATTTTTTTCCTCGGCCAATTTCGCCAACAATGCGAGTAAGCTTTGAATATCTTCGGAAGGTATGGGCGCATCATCCTGAATAATAACCCGGCGTAATTTTCCGGTTTCATCATCTAAGAAATAGTAATGACCGTTCACAACATAAAGCTGTTTACTCATACATTTTCCTCCTGAAACTGGCTTAAAAATTCAGGGTTATCCCGGACAATCTCAAGCAGTCTGCGAGATGCTCTCTTGCATGATACTTTCGTACATGCTCATTTTTTTGTCTCCCTGTCTTTTATACCCTGTTCCAGCGGTCAAATTCCGGCATCATCACAAATTCACGGATCATACTAAAGCATACCCTACTGTATAGGGTTTTGTCAACGCAATTTTCTGTTATCACTAGCAGCCGGTTTCCCGGTACCAGGCACCACTTTCTTCCCCTTGTGGTTAAATTTCTTCTTAAATTCAGAGTATACTGACATACGATTCTGGTATTCCATGCAATGAAATGTCGAAAAAGCTTCCTTAAATCCCTTGATGAGGAGGAATGATAAAAATGGAAAGAATGACCGAAGAAGAAGCCTGGATGCTGGATGAGGAAATAAGTAATGATGAGAACATAGCGTTCGGCCCCAATGGCACCGGGTTTTTAAGTATGCGGGATGCCCGTCTTATGGGGCTGAATGACCTTTCCGTTAAATACCTCATGACAAAAGCCGAAGCCACCTGTAAAAGCCCTGGGCAAATCGTGAACGAACTGATACAACAAGCTATAAGTAAAACGGCGACAGGCCTAAGATAGGCTGGGGAAGTCTCGAAAGCCTGTTTCACGGGGTTTTGGGAGAGGCTCTGAAGTATACATAATTTTTCAGAGTTTGGGGTGGCTTTTGGAGGTAGTTTCCTGTGCAAACACATTTTCTAACAAAATAGCACGAATTTCCCTTCCAGGCAAGGAAAAACACCTGCCCGTCTACGGTGGGCAAGTCAACAATTACCACTCATGCGGAGAATAGCTGCCTTTGGGTTCAATAATATTAAATGTATCTCCTGACGGCTCAATTACATAAAAGCCCTTTTTTAGGGCATACGTTTTCTCACTATCGCCAAAGACTACACCGGCAATAGCACCCAAATATTTCCGTTTATCATCATGTAAATCCGCATATCTGCGCAGTTTTTCCATGCGCTCAATATGGTCGTTAATATCGTCAATAGTGGGCTTGGTCTTGGTTTCAACAATCATCACCTTATCGCCGTTTTCCAGAAAAGCGTCAACCTCAGTGAAAATATCATGTTTTGGATCTTTGATTACCGTATCACGGTGAGTTTTTTCAAATTCAAAGCCCAATTCATTAAACTTTGTTACGAGGTTTGGCACGACCATATGTTCAACCATTTCGCCGAAACGGTTGGTAAGTTCCCCGACCCGTTTGTCGGTTGCCTTCATTTGCCTGTCGGTTTCCTTCATCTGCCGGGCGGTCTCTTCCATTTGCCTGTCGGTTGCTTTTATCTGCTCCCTGTTTTCCATTAAAGCTGCCCAGACCTTCTCAAAAGTCAGCCCTGCGCCTATTGCTTCCGTTGCTGCCATATTTCGCTCCTACCTTAAAATATACGTCCCTTCGGGCCGTTTGTCGATAAGAATGGATTCATAGCCCGCTATCGCGGGCGGCGCCATACCCTTTTCCTGCCCATTCGGAAAGTCGCCGGTGGAAAAGCCGGTACAGAAGGCTTAACCATCCAGATACCCCGTCCTTCAGGCTAAACTTGACCCACAAATCAGCATATAGTAAATTAGGGATTAAGATTTTTTAACCGCGATGGCGCCAAAGGCGACGAAAGGGAAGAGGAAGAGAAAGTGGTAACCCAGGAACAGGAGAATCTGGCTAAAAAAGTACTGAATTGTGCCTACAATGTCCATTCATTCCTGGGTCCAGGCCTGCTGGAGAGCGCTTATCAAGCTTGTTTATAATATGAACTTACCCAACAAGGTTTTTTTGTAGAATGTGAAAAATCGTTACCAACATCTGAAAGATGGGATAAAGAGGGTGATTCTACAAGGAGGCTCTTAAGATTTTTTAACCGCCAAGCCTATATGATAAAGGTCAGAAAGGGGTACTCTATATCTGACGGGATATGGGGGCCGGAGCCGATTGTTTGTCGCCGTGAGGGAACGGTGAGGGGAAACCCTGACAGACCTCGACGCCAAGATTAATCACAACGGCAGCCGAAAACAAGCATGAGGAAGGGCGATGAGTTCGCCCTTACCTCGAATAGGAGTTCGGTTTACCCCGAGCAGAGACTCCCATTCCCTCACTTTACCTTTAAGGAGTAGGAAATGACAAGGTATGTAGGGATCGATCTGGCAAAACGGAGCATGCAGATATGCATCGTAACAGAGGGAGGCGCAGTGATTGAGCGGCACGGATTGAAGACGGATGAGACGGGACGGCAGAAGCTGTGCTCGTTTCTGAGGAAAGAGGATGTGGTCGCCATGGAAGTATGTGGGTATGCGAACACGCTGGCGCGGATACTAATAAAACAGGTGGGGTGTGAAGTCCACCTGTTCAATCCCGGTGGGCTGGTGATGGTATGGAAGAGCCGGAAGAAGACGGACAAAGAAGACGCATTGAAAATAGCGAAGTATCTGCGGGACACGCCTGCGGAAGAGTGGGTAGAAGTACCGCTGTTGAGTGAGGAGGAGGAAGGGTTCCGGGCGGACATAACGA
>BNVB01000124.1 GCA_025997795.1 Spirochaetia bacterium
TTTTGCTCCGGGGTGTAAAAATCGTAGAAGATGGTTTTACCGCTGTTTACTTCGTCAATCATACGGTTAAGCGCGTCGACCACAAGCACGGGGCTAATATTGGGATACGGCATAGCCCCGTAGACATTGTTAATCTGGGTAGTATAATAAGCGGTGTTATTATCCCGTGGGAGCAAGCGTTCCCCAAAGCCCTTAAACGCCGGATGGTTTACTATGTCAAGCATCGTGTTATCGGTGGTGAGGTGGGTGCTGACATTCAAACTTTTTTCTTCCGTCTTATTTGAAATTTCATCGCTGTTACCGGCTTTTTGTGCGTGGTCTTGGGAATAACCACTACTCCGCTCTGAATGAGAAACCTGAGCGCAATCTGGGCTATACTCTTTCCATACTTTGCGCCGATTTCACGAAGCACAGTATTTGTGAAAAATTCATTTTTCCCCTCGGCAAATGGAGCCCACGCCTCAATCTGAGTACCGTACTTTTTTAGAACCTCGTGCGCTTTCTTCTGCTGTTGAAAGACATGGGTTTCAATCTGGTTTACCTGCGGCTTTATTTCGGCAAACGAGGCAATATCAACAAACCTATCGGGATAAAAATTGCTCACGCCGATAGCCTTAACTTTGCCTTGTTTATACGCCTCTTCCAACGCCCGATACGCGCCGTATGTGTCGTTGAACGGCTGATGAAGCAAAAAAAGGTCAATATAATCCGTTTTCAGTTTTGTAAGCGAATTGTTGATTGACTTTACGGCTTTTTCATAGCCATAGTTGTTAATCCACATTTTGGTTGTAATAAAAAACTCATTCCTTGCAACACCGCACTTTGATATGGCACTGCCAACCGCTTCCTCGTTCATGTAGCTTTGCGCCGTGTCGATGGCCCGATAGCCTACGTCAATCGCGTCGAGAACGCTCCGTTCACATTCGGCGAGGTCAGGGATTTGAAACACACCGAAGCCGAGAACCGGCATTTTTACGCCATTGTTCAATAGTACATATTCCATCTTGATTTTCTCCTTCGTAAAAGGTCTCATTTGAAATATAAAGACGCTTGCCCGGATATGGTAGACCTAATTCGGTCAATTTATTGCCTAATTCGCTCAAATGCGCTTTACAAACCCGCTGAAATAGGCTAAAGTGTGCCGTTAAAGAGCAACTTATGGCAGATCAGGCCGATTTTGAACGGATGAAAGACCTTTTGAAAGAGAAAATACTGCAAAGGCTCCCGGAACCGGGGTTGTTTGAGACAGCCATTCCGGGGCTGGGTTTTTTCAGGCGGGATACCCTTGTGGAAAAAGAAAAGTGTTTTTTCAGCCCTGTTATCGCGGTTGTTCTCCAGGGGCGGAAGCGCTCCATAATAGGTAATGAGGAATACCATTACGGAGAGGACGATTGTTTCATTACCGGCATGGACTTGCCGGCTGTAACCTCTGTAATCAAAGCATCCGCGAAAAGTCCCTTAATATCATTTGGCATAAAGCTGGATCGTTACCTTATAGCCGAATTACTGGCCGAGATGGGCAATAACTCCGGCGCAGTTAAGGACAATCCCCGAACAGCGGTATCAGTCGCAAGGGTTGAGCAAAGCGTGTTAGATGCGTTTATCCGTTTGATCAATCTTCTTGAAACACCTGAGCAAATTCCGATACTTTCACCCCTGATTATGCGGGAGATTCATTATCGCCTGTTAATCGGTCCCCAGGGCGGCATCCTTCACACGGTCAGCGCCCTTGGAACTCCGCGCAACCGGATTGCCGAAGCTATTACCTGGCTGCGGGAGAACTATTACTACACTTTTCCATGTTGAGTCACTGGCAGACAGGGTGAATATGTCCCTTCCCACATTCAACCGGTATTTCCGGCAGGCAACTACCATGAGTCCGATACAATTTCAGAAACGCCTCCGGCTGTGCGAGGCGCAACGGCTCATGGCGGCGGGGGCTGAGGACGCTACACGGGCGGCTCTTACGGTGGGGTATGAAAGTATCACCCAGTTCAACCGGGAATATAAACGGCTTTTCGGCGAACCTCCGCACCGGGACGCAAACAAAAAGCGGGTTGCGGTATAATGCCAAAGAGACAGGGATATATAACGATAAACAATATAGGGTGGCAGAGGAGGCTATTTCGGACTTTAGTCTGCTGCCGCCTCCCCTAGTGGCAGTGTTCTTCTAACAATAAATATCCTTCCTCATGCTGATTGTCTTGCGGTTTTTGTTAAAAAGTTCATCATTCTGGATGAAGCCGTTTTTTTGGTAAAAGGCCAAAACGCCTTCATCGTGTTCTATGTCGGCATCCACAGTGAGGAAGCGTGCGGCACAATAATCGTCATTACAACCCAAGGCTTTCCATATAGCCGCGCCTATCATAAAGGAGCCTATTCCTTTGTATTTTTCCGAAAACGGCTGGGAAACAGCAAGTTTGGCGATCTTTATGGCGGGTATGGTCTTGAAGGGGTAGTTGAGGTTATGAAGTTCTTTTTCCGTTGCCGACAGTTTGATGGCATCCGCTATCAAGGACATATAAGCGGCTACTGCTCCGGTAGCCTGTTCCCTTAAAAGCCAAGTCTTTGCGATATGGTCATTCTGCGAACGAAGGGCATCTTTATAAAGATACTCGTTATATTCTTCAATGGGGCAGGAAAAACCCGTAAAGGGCGTTGAAGGGGTAAGAGTCTCCAGTTTATAGGCGGAGCTGTGTTCCTTACTGCCAAATTGGGTTCGCATAGGTCTATTTCTCAAATTGCCTGTAATATGCCACCAGTTTTTCGTTCCGCTTGATAACTTTGGGGGATATAGGCTTGAGTATCTGTTCTATGACTTCCCGCACCATTTTTTTGTCTTTTATCTCCGTTGGCTGGACGGGCTTAACTTTGGCTGCCATTTCGTTACCTCTATCTTGAATATATCAGGTTTTAAGGGGCTGGACAAGACATTTTTCCGCATTTTGCAGGTTTGTCCCATTTTTCTACTATATTAGGGGACTTATCTTGTCCCTATGGATAACGAAACACTACATTCCTTAATCCCCCTGGCCGACTTCAAGGCAGTTTTGAGCCTTGATGACCGGGAAGACCCGATGAGCCGCTACTGCCTTATCACGGCGACTTACACCATTGAGCAATACTGTCTGCGGCGGCTTTTTCTCAAAAAACACTTTGAGCGTATTGAAACTTCAGGCGATCTGCTCCTGCCCCTGCGGGAATATCCGGCGCGGGAGGTTTTGGCGGTTTATGCCTTGGGGAGAATTGGGGAAACCGGGGAACTGGTTGAGCCGGAATTCTACCGGGTTATACCTGAACTGGAAGCGGAAAATGAGGGATTGCCGGAGGATACGATCTATTCCCTGTCGCTGTCCCCTGCCTTGTTTCGTGGGCGGGGGGTGTCTGCGATAAAGGCGGTGTACCGGGCGGGGTATGGCTGCGGGGAGGCTCCGCCTGATCTGGCCTCGGCTTGCCTTGAGTTGGCGGCATGGAACATGGGCCGGTATCGGGGACGGCGGATCGGGATCACCGGGAATG
>BNVB01000125.1 GCA_025997795.1 Spirochaetia bacterium
TCCGATTTAAATAAGGAAACGGGGGGCTATTTATAAATTTGGAAAAAATTTTAGTTGTTTCGCCCCACCCTGGCAATGAGAACCTTGGTTTTGGGGGGAATTTATTTAAAATAAAAGGGGAAAGGCAAAGTATCAATTGGCTCATTGTGACAAGTTTTCCCCCCCCCCCCCCCCGAATCTGATAATAAGGACGCTACAATATTAACACCAGAAAAACGAAATACAGAAATTCATAAAATTACAAATTTGTATTGTTTTGATAAAATAGAAAAATTAGAAATACCAACAACAAAGGTAGATCAATTGCCGATAGGGGATTTGATAGGAAAGTTTGCGAAGGTGATAAATACTATTAAACCAACCACTGTATTAATGCCATATATCAATGATGTCCATACAGATCATTATTTTGTAACAAAAGCCGTTCTTTCATGTTGCAAGTGGTTTCGCTATCCAAGCATTAGAAATGTTTTGTACTATGAAACAATATCTGAAACGGATTTTAATATTAATACAGCGGATAAAAAAATCAATTTGAATGTATACGTAGATATTTCAAAGTACTATGACAAAAAAATTGAGGCAATAAAAATATATTCATCGGAATTGTCAGACTTCCCGTTTCCACGCAGCCTTAAATCAATAGATGCACTTGCGTCTCTTCGAGGCTCGCAGTGTGGAGCAGAAAAAGCAGAAGCATTTGAACTATTACGCGGGGTAATATGTTAAAGAAAAAAATTTGTATTGTTACCGGTACACGGGCTGAATTTGGACTTTTAAAACCGTTAATAAAAAAGATTGCTGATTCCGATGATATGGAACTTCGTTTGGTTGTTACCGGAATGCATCTTTGCAATGAGTTCGGTTATACATGTTCTGAAATTGAGGATGAAGGAATAGCAATTGATAGAAAAATAGAAATGCAGCTTTCTTCCGATACAAAAACAGGAATGACAATATCTACGGGATTGGGGATAATCTCATTTGCTCAGTATTTTGAAAACAGATATCCCGATATATTAATTATACTTGGTGATCGTTATGAAATATTTTCGTGTGTAATTGCCGCTTCGTTTGTGCAAATTCCGATTGCCCATTTGTATGGCGGCGAAACAATTTCCGGTGTTATTGATGAATTTATTCGCCATGCAATTACAAAAATGAGCAGCCTTCATTTTGTTGCCTGTGAAGCGTACCGTAAAAGAGTCATTCAATTGGGGGAAAACCCGCAGATGGTTTTTAATGTCGGGGCAATGGGTATTGAGAATGTAAAAAATATGTCGTTATTGTCAATTGAAGAATTGGGAAAAGACTTGAATATTGACATGAGAGACCAATCTTATTGCGTTGTTACATTTCATCCCCTTACGCTGGAACAGGATACTGGCGGAAAACAGGTACAGGCATTAATTAATGCCCTAGATGAATTCCCTGATATGTGGTTTATCATAACAAAATCCAATTCCGATGCCGGTGGACGTGAGATAAATCGTCTATGGGATGAATACGCAGCAGCAAAAAAAAACTGTCTGGTTGTAGCTTCTCTTGGAGTTCAACGATATTTATCGGCTCTTAGATATGCCTCAATGATGATAGGTAACTCTTCCAGCGGTATTACTGAAGGTCCTGCATCAGGGATTCCGATTTTAAATATCGGCGACAGGCAAAAAGGCCGGATTATGGCAGATAGTGTTATTTGCTGTAATCCTGAAAAAGATGCTATCATCCAAGCTATGAAAAAAGCGTTAACCCCCCAATTCCGGAAAATTGCGAAAGAGGTTGTTAATCCTTACGGTGATGGTACTACATCGGTAAAGATAATGAAGATAATACGAGATCAATTAACAAACAATAAAATAAAAATTAAAAAAGAATTTTATGACGTGGAATTTGACGAAAAAGATAAGACACCACCATCTCAAGATGGGATAAACAAGTGAAAGTACCGTCAATAATAAAAAAGATTCCCGGTTATTATTTTTTGCGGGAATCTTTTATTTATTTCAAAACACTTTTTTCATATGTATTCTTAAACCAGAGGGAGAAAGATGAAATCATTGTCTATATTGACGGCGGTCTGACCAGTCAAATGTATCAATATACCATGGGACAAGAAATAGAACGAATTACAGGAATTTCTGTTGGTTACGATGTGACATGGTTTGAAACATGTGGTAAAGATTTAAATGGTATTGCCAATCGGCCATTAAAATTAGAAAAAGCTTTTCCTTCAATAAAAATAAATAAAGCCTCAAAAGAAAAAATAAAAATTTATAAAATACTTTTTAATAAATACAACCAAAAAGTATTGGTGCAAAATCTTGATAACATTGATCTAACAAAACCTCCTATTTACCTAGGTGGTTATTGGAGTTCAAAGAAATATACGAATTTCGACAACGATTATCTGCAAAATAAGTTTATTTTTAAATTAAATCTAGATCAGAAAAACAGTCGAGTTTTTACAGAAATACAACATTGCGTTTGTTCTGTTGCACTTCATATTCGTCTTGGTGATTTTATTGGCTCTATACATGAGGTAATAACGCCACAGTATTTTTTTAATGCAATTAAACTAATAACTAATATGATATTGCCCGAAAGACCTCATTTTTTTGTTTTTTCGAATGATATTGAAAAATGTAAAACCAATATAATTACATCGGACATATCAGGCCATTTTAACTTTGTGGATATCAATGATGAAGCTAATGGTGAATATGATTTGTTTTTAATGAGTCATTGCCATCATTTTATCATATCAAATTCGGGATTTGGAATGTATGCCGCTTTACTTTCCAAGCGCTCAAAAAATAAGATTGTTATCCAGCCTAACAAAAATTGGAAGGCGCAAACAGAAACTAACAGGCCAAGTTATCCAGGCTGGATAGTAATGGATTGTTAACACTAAAAATAGTAACCAAGTGAAAGTGCCGTCAGTAATAAAAAAGATTCCCGGCTATTATTCCATACGGGACTTTATAAAGTATATTTTTAATTTTTGGAAAAAGGAAGAGAAATTTCAACTTGTTGAAAGAATGGGAACAACGTTTGTTCAATTCCCCGATAAAACTTTCTATATTATCAGAATAATTCCGATGCATCCTTCTTTACTTTTTTCTACTTTCTATTTTGTATTAGGCCAAATTATTTATGCGGTAGAAAGAGGATACATTCCTGTTGTCGATATGAAAAATTACAGAAATCAATTAAACGAAGAGCATCCCATCCATGGGACTATAAATGCCTGGGAATATTTTTTTAAACAGCCAACCGTGTATTCTTTGGAAGATGCATATAATAGCAAAAATATTATATTGTCTCCTATTGGCAAAGAACTAATACACGAAAAATCAGCCTCATCGTTCCTTCACAATGAAGCAATCTCACTTCGCGCTAATTATATCTCCAAATACATACGTTTGCAACCTCATATACAAGAAATACTTGATTCAAAAAA
>BNVB01000126.1 GCA_025997795.1 Spirochaetia bacterium
AAATAACCAAAAACCCGCTGCGGACAGCCTCTTTAGAAGCGCCGCAGATGTGCTGGGAAATGCCGCCGTTTCGGTAGTGCTTACCGGTATGGGCTGCGACGGTGCGGCGGGTACCCGGCGGATCCATGAACGGGGCGGGATTACCATCGCCCAGGATGAATCAAGTTCCCTTATCTATGGCATGCCCCGGGCGGCGGCGGAAACCGGCTGTGTGGACATGATCCTGCCGCTGGAACGTATAACACCGGAACTGGATTCCCTGGCCAGGGAAAAGTGATGGAAGACAAACTGTTCCTTGCCGCCGAAGAATACTTTGGAATCAAGGCAAACGAGGATGATCTGGAAAAATTCCGGGAACACCTTGTAAAAACCTATGGCCTTTGGGAAAACCCGGATCTTTTGAACCGGGTTTTCCATTCCGGCGAGGCCGCTTCTTTTTTAACGGTGAACGAAACCTATTTTTTCCGGGAACCCAATCACTTCCAGTTTTTACGGGAACTTCTTCCTTTATTTAACGGTACGGTACGGATCTGTTCCGCCGCTTCTTCAACCGGCTGCGAGGCTTACAGCATTGCAGCCCTTCTGGAAAGTTACAACCGCTTTAATCCGCCGGTCCGGTACAGTATCGACGCCTTTGACATTAACCCCCGGGTAATCAAAACCGCCGAAGGATGTGTTTACGGCAAAGGCAGTTTCCGGGACGACGGCAGTTCTTTCCATTATGCACTTGATCCCTTTATGAAACAGGAAGGGGATAGTTTTATCATTTCGCCGTCCCTTAAAAAAAATATCCGTTTTTTTGTCCACAACATTATGGATCCGCTGCCGGCGGAAACCTGGGATCTTATCTTTTTCAGGAATGCCTTTATTTATTTTTCCCGCCGTTACCGGGAACGGGTGCTTTCCAACCTGGCAGCGGCCCTGGCGGAACCGGGGTTCCTTATCATGGGGGTTTCAGAGACCGCGGGGGTACATCACTCCGCCTTTGATGCAAAAAACAGGGGAGATGTGTTTTATTTCCAAAAGGCCGTATACAGAAGCGGCAATTCATTATAAAATTCACTGTCGGGTGTTTCCCGAGGAAGAGGAGGAACTATGATTTTTCCCGGTTTTTTTTCCCGGTTTAAGATCTCTACCAAACTGCTTATTTCCAGTGCGGTATTTCTCGTACCGGTGGGGATCATGCTTTTTTTTATATATACCGGCACCACAACGGCAATCCGCAAGAATCTGGACGAACATAAGGGCATCAATGCCCTTCGCCCGGCATCTGTTTTAATGCGGAATGTGCCCGAGTACCTTAATGTGTACCTGGGCCTTGAGCCGGGGGATCTTTCCCGGCTGAACGATGAAATAAACGCCGCCATTAAAACCCTTTCTCTGGAACTCCGGTCTTACCATCCAAAAGACGGGGAACTGCCGGATCTAAGCGGAACCTGGGAAAACCTTAAAAAAACCGGGAAAGATGATGAACTTATCTACCAGGGGTATCTTGATTATATTAGCTCTGTCCGGAACTGCATCAACTGGATTGGGGAAAAATCAACCCTGATTCTGGTGTCCGATATGGGTACCTATTATTTTACCAACCCTGTTCTTACCGCTTTGCCGGATACACTGGTACGCCTTGCCTCTACGGGTAATCTGCTCCGAAGGGGCCTCTACAGCGCCCCTGCCAATGTGGAACGGTGGAATGCCGAGCTCCTGGCTGCCCATGCCCAGGGCCGGCGCTTAACCATGTTTCCCTTTGAGGGGGATCCTTATTCCATCACCGTTTTGATGCTTCCCTCCGACGACTGGCAGATAATCTGGAACAACCGGCCGCTCTTTAATTCCGACAGCGAATCGATTATTGCAAGTCTTACTGCGGCACTGGAGTCGGGGCTTGGCGGAGAAATTGAAGCTCTTGACGATTACCGTTATGCTGCCGATGCTCTTTCGGAGCAATACGACCGGATGTTTGCCTTTAACATTACCAACCCCGCAACAGTGGCGGAATGTCTGGCGGGAATTTCGGAGCTGAACAAAAGCACAGGAAAGCTCTGGACAGAAGTGCTCGATCAGCTTGACAGCCTTGTGATGCACAATACCGCTAGAGCCCGGAACCGGCTGACACTTTACCTGGCAATTGCCCTGGTATCGGTGCTTTTGGCTTTTGGTTTTGTAACCGCCAGTACCATTGATATCAATAAATCGGTACGAAGTTTAAAAACACTTTTTAGGGGACTTAACGAAAACGATCTTACCCTTTCGCTGGAAATTAATTCCCAGGATGAATTTGGCGAACTTATGACCGCTTTTAACGGCTTTTTAAGCATACTCCGGACCAGTTTTGGTTCTTTCCAGCAAAGCGCCATGCTTGTGGCAAGTTCGGTATTTGATCTTTCTTCATCGTCCAAGGAAATTACCACCACCGCCAATGAACAATCCGCCAGTGTGTCGGAAATTGTCAGCACCATGGAAAGCAGCAAAAATCTTTCCGAACAAATTGCCCTTAAAACCACCGAGGTAGCCCAGCTTGCCCAGGAAACCAGGGAGCTTTCCAGCCGGGGGGCGGGACTGCGGGAAGCAAACCAGACTATGATGGAGGATATCCGCCAGCAGAACCAAAAGATTGCCAGCGAAATCCGCAACCTTTCGGATATGATAATCCGAATCAGCGAAGCGATACGGATTATCGACGGCATAGCGGATCAGACAAAACTTATTGCCTTTAATGCGTCACTGGAAGCCTCTTCCTCCGGCGAATCGGGGGCGCGTTTTTCCGTGGTAGCTGCGGAGATCCGGCGTTTTGCGGATAATGTGGTGGAATCCACCAGGGAAATCAAGCAAAAAATTGAAGAAGTCCAAAATGCATCCCAAACGCTTATATCCGAGGCTAACAGCGGTTCCAAACAGATTGAAATTGGCTATGAACGGATGAGCCAGCAAAAAATTGTCTTTGAACAAATTGTGGAAAATTCCCAAAATGTGGCTACCCGATCCCAGCAAATTTCCAATCTGAGTAAGCAGCAGGAACTGGCTTCTTCCCAAATCTTTACCGCCCTTAAAGAAATTTCCGCCGG
>BNVB01000127.1 GCA_025997795.1 Spirochaetia bacterium
TCAAACCCTGTTACGGCAGGGAAAAATTTATAGAGGAGTAAAGAAATGAAAAAGAAAGTACAGTTTTTACGAGGAGCGGTTTTTACAGCAATTCTGTTTGCTGCGGTTTTATCCTGCGGCGGCGGAGCAGGCGGCGAGACCACCTATGACATCGGCGACCGCGGCCCCGGCGGCGGGATAATTTTCTATTACGATGCGGCGGGCTTTATTGTAAATGCTCCGAGCCTGGGCTATAACAACAAAACCTGCTATTACCTGGAAGCGGCTCCGGTGGATATAGGAAGCCTTGAATGGGCTTCCGAAAGCAAGAAAGATACCACCGTCGCAGCGTACCAAGTCGCCTACGGGACAGGCGCGGTAAATACCGCCGCTATACTGAACAATGACCCTGACGCTCCTGCGGCAAAAGCCTGCGCTGAATACACCAATGGCGGCAAAGCTGATGACTGGTTCCTCCCCAACACGCATGAACTGACCACACTGTGGAATAATAGATCTTTTGTAGGCAATTTTACCGATGCCATACACTGGGCCTCGTATCAAAGCGGCGACAATAAGGGGGGTTACGTGGAAAAAGACATAACTTTCAGAGACAACAAGAGAAATCCACACCTTGTCCGTCCTATCCGCGCTTTTTAACGCGCTAAGCAGGTGAGTGTCTGTCCACAAAGTGCGGACTAAAGTACGGCTTTACTTTGTGGACAGATTGGGCTTTAGTCTGAGGCATGCGCATTGCCTTCGGGTTGGTTTTGGGCTACGATGGAAGCATGGATCTTGTCGTTAAGTTCATGCCGTCCGCGTTCAAGCATGGTATTACCGAAGTGAATATACGGCACGCCATACTGAATTGGAAGTATGATGACATCATGGAAGACGACCCCGGCAAGCGCCTGTTGATAGGATTTGATGGTAATGCAAATTTGCTGGAAATCATGTATAATGATCTTGGTGAACAGACCATTAGGGTATTCCATGCCATGAAGTGCAGGGATGCCTTGTTGCCGCTTCTGGATATGTAGGAGGAACTAATGCCCGATAACTTTGAAAAAAAAATCAAACATGAAACAAAGTTTCATGATTTGACTGATGAAGAATACGATGCTCTGGATGAATACTATACCAAAAACCTGCCCAGAGTTTCCGGTAACGGAAAAAGCGGCTCCTTTGCACAGCACGAAGGGCATGTTATCTTTGTGGACAGCCTTTCCGCCGATTGGCTCCGCATTAAAGCCGCCGCTGGGCATACTACCGAAGAAGCTGTTATTGGCGCACTTGTCCGCAAGGAAATCGCGGCCCAATCCGTGTAGTGGCTTTAGTTTCTTCCGTACGGCATTTTGCAAAAAGTCCCCACTATGCTATAATAGAAATATGGAAGTCGCCATTGAATAATTAAACAGCCAAAGCAATCCGGAGTCCTAACGTCCATGACAAAGCTTGTATTTTTTCCCGGACCCGCAGGGGCAGGGGTCGTTACGGCCTACCTTGGGGTAGCTCCGCACGACGGTTGCGGCGGGGCCTGCTTCGGCATGGGGTGTACTGCGCCGGGGGCCGGCTGCGGGGATACCGCCTGAGCCAAAGGCGGTAACTTCCCCATGGTTGGCGGACTGAACCCGCACCGCGGGGCGGGTTCGTGTTTCTCCGGCGGCCTGGATACGGACCAGATGCACACGGGAAGCAATTTCCTGGCGGATTGCGTCTATCATTGTTTCAAAAATCTGGAAACCTTCAAGTTTGTATTCGGTAAGGGGATTTTTTTGGGCATAACCGCGAAGATAAACCGCTTCCCGCAGTCCTTCCATATTTTCCAGATGATCCAGCCATTGGCGGTCGATAAACTGGAGGTACTGGGCGCGGATAAATCCGTTAATTACTTCCGGTCCCAGGAGCGCTTCCTTGCTGTCTATGTCGGCTTCCAAATCCCGTTTAAGCTGTTCTTCCAGGGCATCGGAACTTTTTACCATGCCAAGGGAATCGATAGCTGAATCGCCGCCCATGGGCGGAATATAATTAAACTTTTCTTTAAGAAAGGCCAAAAGGTTTTTAAGGGCCAGGGCGGGGTCCCGCCGGGCGGCGGCATTGTACTCCGCCGCTGCGCTTCTTACCATATCGGCGCTGGCTTCGTTGACCCGGGTTTTTAATGTTTTGTCAAGCAGTATGGCATCCCGCTGTTCATAGATAAACTTGCGCTGTTGATTAAGAACATCATCGTATTCCAAAAGGTGTTTGCGGATTTCAAAATTCCGTTCTTCTACTTTTTTTTGGGCCTTTTCAATGCTCTTGTTAAGCCAGGGATGGTAGATTGGTTCCCCGCCTTCCATACCCATTTTGGACATGATCCCCTTGATGTTTTCTCCGCCAAAGAGCCGCATAAGGTCGTCGTCCATGGAGATAAAAAACTTTGATTTGCCCGGATCTCCCTGGCGGCCGGAACGGCCCCGGAGTTGGTTATCGATACGGCGGCTTTCGTGGCGTTCGGTACCAATTACATAAAGACCGCCAAAGCTTTTTACCTCTTCATAGTCGGTTTTCCATTTTTCATATTCTGCCGCATAGGCTGCAGCATAGACTTCCGGTGCCGCTTCGGTGCCGGAACGTCTGCGGGCCCGGTGTTCGGGACTGCCGCCAAGTTTTATATCCGTACCGCGGCCGGCCATATTGGTGGCAATGGTTACTGCCCCCTTGGCTCCGGCCTCGGCAATGATAGCCGCTTCCCGGGCATGGTTTTTGGCATTAAGCACTTCGTGGCGTACCCCCCGGCGGGTAAGCAGGGAAGCCAGTTTTTCGGATTTTTCAATGGACACGGTCCCTACCAGCATGGGCTGGCCTTTTTTATGGGCTGCCTCTATTTCATCGCAGAGGGCCCTGAATTTATCATCTTCGTTAAGGTATACCACATCGTCTT
>BNVB01000128.1 GCA_025997795.1 Spirochaetia bacterium
GAGACCCGTACTCGGGGCTCGTAGGTGGACTCCCCCGACTAGTGAGGGTGGGGGCTGTCCCTCCCCTGCCCATATATGCCGGTAATGCAAATTGAGAATTGCTGGTCCGGCAGTTCAATGCCTTGCCAAAAGGCCGGAAACCGTGTAAAGAAAGTAAAGGGGTGCAATGTGACCATAACAGCGAACGGGAAACCGGTGGAAATTTCAGGCGAGATAAGCGTGACAAAACTTCTGGATGAAATAAAGGTGGATATGCCCGAATACGTGAGCGTCCAGATAAACGAAGAGATGATTCAGCGGGCCAATATGACAAGGATGGCTATGACAAAGACGGATTTGACAAAAACGGTTATAACAAGGCCGGATATAACGCTGCGGGCTATGACAAAGACGGTTATAACGCCTCCGGTTACAATGCCGCTGGTTATGACAAAGATGGTTATAACGCCTCTGGATATAATGCCGCGGGTTATGACAAAGATGGTTTCAATGCCGCCGGATGGAATGTGTCCGGAATCAACAAAGATACCGGAACACAGTGGGACAACAATGGCAGGGACGTGAATGGCGTTCAGAAACCGATTGTTGATACATTGTCCAACACAACTGGTGCGCCGATGAAGGCCGGAATTCCGGATGTCAGTGGCCTGATTGCTGGCGATATAACCAAAATTGATTTGGCGGGTGTCACATTTGCGATTTCTGCGGACAAATTGGCGTTGGTTACAATCATCAACGGAACAGTCGGCGGGGTTTATGATGTTGAGGCATTGACCGATAAAATCCCAGCAGCGGCTTGGATTGATACAAAGAACAACGCGCCATTGATATTCGCGGTTGAATCTACATCTATCACATTGCAGATAGCGGGCGGTGGTACGGGCGATAAAACGGTGTATCCGCTTTTGGTTGATGATAATACAATTACTCAACGCAGGAAATCAGATGACACCTATAACAAATGGAAACTGGATAAATCGGTTATTGTAGTGTTCAAAACTGCCACGCCGACAACCAATGCCCTTGCCCAAGATGAATTGAATCGTCTAAATATTGTGCCGTCTGATAATCAGTTCCATACTACGGCTGCAGATGGGGGCTCTGCCGTGCGGCGGAATTTAGAGCCACTTGTTTGGGTAAATAACACAGATGACGCAACGACCGGCCTTCCAAGGGTTTTGGTCATTTGGGCAGGATCTGGTCTTACTACGGATTTTCCCGGATTAGTGGTTCCTGGATTGGGAAAGGTTGATGAAAACGGTAACGTTGATGCATCGTTTGCATTGGCACCGCTCGCGAATCCGTATAAAAACATTATCCATGTTGCAAGCGCGAAATCGTTTGACAACCGTATGTTGTTAGATAAACGGAATGCCGCTTGGAAGGCCCAAAAGGTGCCAGGCACCAAATTTGTCTAGCGGCTTAGCCAAAGGCGCCGGGCGGCGCCACTTTTACCCGCTTCTTTCTTTACCGCTGTGTTTGTAAATTTTGGCGTTGGAAAACTGCTAATAACCCCCTTCTGATTTCATAATAAACGATATTCGAGATGATTATCCTGGGAGTTTGTTGCACTTCGTGCAATTCAATAGAAAAAATCGGCTTTCAAGCCGATTTTTACCTTGCAAACTCCGTAAGGAGCCCATTTATCTGGAATTTTTTGCGGCCTCAAGCGCAAAAAATTCACAAGTGCAACAGGCTCCTGGAGAAGCCGCAGACATTCTTTCCAGGCGGCCATTTTAGCGGTCTTTGCCGTATCTTCCGTTTTTTCGAGGCATCGTGTCGCAACCAGGCACTCCTGCACTCCCCGCTATATTCTTTCATTGCCGAACCACCTTGATAAACTTGTGGTCTTGTGTTACAGTACCGGGATTATGACAATGCTCTTAAAAAACGGCACTATTTATGACGGCACAGGCGGTGACTCCTTTATAGGAGAAGTGCTTATTGAAAACGATAAAATCATTGACGTTGCTCATGGCGACTCCCCCGGCTCCTCCGGCAAAATCGCCGATAAAATCATTGACGTAACCGGCAAAAGCGTTGCCGCGGGCTTTATTGACGCCCATTCGCACAACGACTGGTTCGCGGTGAAAACTAATCCCATCCCCTATTTTGATCCCTTTATCAGGCAGGGCATAACGGGCTTTGTCACCGGAAACTGCGGACTTTCAATAATCGGCGCGAAAAAAGATTCTCCTTACCGCGATACGGTTGGCGGCGGGCTTTTTCATAATGATGAATCAATTGGCGAGTTTTCGACCGCAGCCGAACTTTTTGATGCGGTAGATAAAAATTCCCCGGTCAACATTGCCGCGTGTATCGGGCACTGTTCTGTTCGCTCAGGGATTGCGGGCTACGAAAATCGTCCTTTGACAAAAGACGAACAGGACGATATGCTTAAAACCATTGCACAGGCGCTGGATGAAGGCGCGTGCGGCGCATCCCTTGGCCAGATGTATGAGCCGGGGATTTATGCGCCCAAAGAAGAGCTTCGCGCCATTGCGGAGCTTATGGAAAAACAGCAAAAGCCCTTAACTGTTCATGCACGGGCACTTTCGTCTGTTTCCCTTGCGTACCCGTCCCCCATAGGCCGCCCCCATAATCTTTTAGCCCTTGATGAGCTGCGCGAAATGTCAAAAGGCTTAAAGCTGAAACTTCACTATTCACACGCGATTTTTGTCGACAGCAAGACATTTATCACACATACCGAAATGCTCAAAATATTCGATGCGATGCGGGATGAGGGTGTGGATGTCGCGTTTGACCTTTACGCTGAAACCATGGGCGTCTCCGTGATAACCGTCATTTCTCCGCCCTGGTGGCTTTCAATGTCCGGGAAAGAATGTCTGCGGCTT
>BNVB01000129.1 GCA_025997795.1 Spirochaetia bacterium
TATTAAACTGGCCCCCAATGATGCGTATGCCTATAACAACCGCGCCCATGCGTATTTGGCAAAAAAAGATTATGCCAAAGCCAAGGCAGATTTTACCAAGGCCTTACAGCTTGATCCGGGTATGGCATCGTCACGGGAATCGCTGGAAAAACTTAAACAGGCGGGGTACTAAGAGGTGCGGATACTTTCATGGAACGTTAACGGTATCCGGGCAGTGGAAAAACGGGGATTTACCCAATGGCTTGCCGCCGAATCTCCGGATGCCCTTTGTGTGCAGGAAACAAAGGCCCGGCCGGAACAGTTAAGTGAGGAACTGCGAAACCCCGTGGATAAAAACGGAAAACCCTACTATTCCTACTGGGCCAGCGCTAAAAAAGCCGGGTATTCGGGAGTGGCGATTTACAGCCGCAAAGAGCCGGAGGATGTAAAGGTTCTGGGCCTTGCCGACTTTGACAATGAAGGCCGGGTAATAGAGGCCTTCTACAGCGGCTTTGTTGTAGTCCGTGATAGCCCGGCTGTTATCTCCCTTGGCCCGGTAAACCAGGCCGCGGTTATAATAGGGAACCGCATTATTCGGGTCCAGCTTTATGGCCTGGTTAAAATCTGCAATAGCCCGGTTAAAATCCCCCTTAATGGAATACATAAGGCCGCGGTTAAAATACGAGACGGCAGCTTTGGGATTAAGCCGTATAACCTTGGTAAAGTCTTCGATAGCTTTGTCAAACTGCCCCTGGTTCCTCCGTGCGTTGCCGCTGTTGATAAGGGCAAGGGCATCCATGTTGGCGGAAACCGGCACCTTGCAATACTGGGGCACCGGACCCCGCTGTACTTCTTTACCATTTTCTACAACACCCCACCATATATAACCGGCGTTGTCGGTCCAGGTTGGATCAATCCAATATATCGTACCATTATTTGCATACACCCAAAGCCAGGCATGCCAGGTAGCATTGCCGTGGGACTGTACGTTTCGCCGGAAATTTTCCCTAAGGTGTACGCCGTTCAATTGTTCGGTGGATCTTCCCGCCGATGACGGATCGTACAGTATGATCTGGTCCGGATTATCTTTAACCCCGGCGATATAATAGGAGCCTTTTTTCATACCCAGTTTTTCGTACTTGCTTTGATTCCGTGTAATATCGTTGTAAGCCGACTGGGCATAATCAAAACAAATGCCGTAAAACAAATCGGTTCTGGTTCTGGCGCCGCTCTGCTCGGCAAGGTACTCGCGGATATCCCCGGGCCGGTAATAATCCTGCGGATCGGCCAGGGCATAATCGCCGGTTTGCGCCGCATTATACTGGCCGATACAGGCTGTTTGTACCGCAAGCCATTGCAGTTCATCGGAAAGCTGATCCGCCGCTGCATTAATAGAAAACCCCAGTAAAATGGCGGGTAAAAACAATTTCCCAGGTATATTCATTTTTTCTCCACGCTGGTAACACTATAAGCGGAAGGTACGATATTTGTCAACGCGCGGAAATCTACCTTTCCATTCGGTTCTTTTTATGGTATACTTCCTTTATGCCCTACGCTGGAAACGGAACAGAGCTGCTTCACAAACGGCGGGAAAAACTCAAGGAGCCGGAGGATTACCGGGTCATTCTGCTCAACGATAACTATACTACCATGGAATTTGTCGTGGAGGTACTGATGATTGTTTTCCACAAAAAAGAGGAAGACGCTACCCGGATTATGCTGGACGTACACCAAAAGGGCAAGGGAATTGTGGGGGTTTATCCCTTCGACATCGCTCATACCAAGGCGGGGCAGGTTCATGTTCTGGCAAAAGAGTACGAGTTTCCGCTTAAGTGCATTGTAGAAAAGGCCTAGGGCTTTTTTATGTTTTCCGGTAGACTGGGAGGGTAAAACCATGAAGATAAGCCGTCATGTGCAGGCCATTATTAATGCGGCCTATAACGAAGCAAAAGTTCGCAGTCACGAGTACCTGACCCCGGAACATATTCTTTATGCGGCCCTGTCCTTTGACGAGGTTCAAGGGGTACTGGCGGCCTGTGGAGCCAACCTTTCGGAGCTTAAGCTTGGCATGGAAAGTTACTTTGAACAAAAAGTACCCCTGGCAGATAATTCCGAGCCTACCCAAACGGTTGGTTTCCAGAATGTGCTGGAACGGGCAGTAATCCAAAGCCAGTCATCCCGCAAGGATATACTGGAAGTAGCGGATATACTTGTTTCCCTTTTTGATGAAGAACGAAACTATTGCGCCTACTACCTCCGCAAGGCCGGAGTTAAACGTTTTGAACTGGTTAGTGTCCTTTCTCATGGTTATGACGAACCCGACACGGTAAGCTCGGGCGGGGCGGAAGTTCACCGGCGGGAAGAAACCGGTACGGAAACAGGCCAGGAACATAACCAGCGGAAGGCTCCGGGGCAGCCAAAAAAAAGCGCCCTGGAAAAATTCGCCACCGAACTAACTGCCCTGGCCCGGCAGGGCGCTCTGGAGCCGGTTATCGGCCGGGAGGGGGAACTGGACAGAACCGTGCAGGTACTCTGCCGCCGTTTAAAAAACAACCCCGTCCATGTGGGCGATTCGGGAGTGGGCAAAACCGCCATCACCGAAGGGCTTGCCCAGCGTATTGTAACAGGCCAGGTGCCGCCGGTCTTAAAAGATTTTTCGATCTTTTCCCTGGATATGGGAGCCTTTTTTCATACCCAGTTTTTCGTACTTGCTTTGATTCCGTGTAATATCGTTGTAAGCCGACTGGGCATAATCAAAACAAATGCCGTAAAACAAATCGGTTCTGGTTCTGGCGCCGCTCTGC
>BNVB01000130.1 GCA_025997795.1 Spirochaetia bacterium
CCTGGTTCAAGTTCCGCCGCCAAAGGCGAAAGCCTGGCCGACACCATACGGACCGTTTCTTCCTATGCCGATGTGATTGTCATGCGAAACCCCAAGGAAGGATCTTCCCTGCTTGCTTCCCGTTTTTCCGGTGTGCCGGTGATCAACGCAGGAGACGGCGGCCACCATCATCCTACCCAAACTTTAACGGATCTCTTAACCATCAGGCGTATCCGGGGCGGAACGGCGAACCTTACCATAGGTTTCTGCGGGGATCTAAAGTTTGGCCGTACTGTTCATTCGCTGGCAAGAGCCCTGGCCAGGTATCCGGGAATAAAGATGATCTTTATTTCACCGCCGGAACTTACCGCCCCGGACTACATTACCAAAGGAATTCTTCTGCGGGATAACATCCCCTACAGCGAAGCGGAGCGTCTTGAAGATGTTATGGCGGATCTGGATGTGCTTTACATGACCCGTGTTCAGCGGGAACGGTTTTTTAACGAAGAAGATTACATCCGCCTAAAAGATTTTTACATCCTTACGCCGGAAAAAATGGAAACCGCCAAAAAAGATATGATCGTACTCCACCCATTACCCAGGGTTAACGAAATTGATCCCGCAGTGGACAGCGACACACGGGCAGTGGACTTCCGGCAGGCGAAATACGGCATGTATGTACGCATGGCTCTCCTGGCTTCGGTGCTGGGAATGGCAGGGGAGCGGATATGCTGAATGTAGATCAAATAAAAAACGGCATCGTTATTGATCATATCAGGGCGGGCCAGGGAATAAGAATTTTTAACTGGCTGGGACTGGATAAAACACCCCACAATGTAGCCTTTGTGGTAAACGCCAGCTCTGAACGGATGGGCCGCAAGGATATTATCAAAATCGACAATACCATCAAAATCAACTTTGATATTCTTGGCCTTATCGATCCTAACATTACCGTAAATATTATCGAAAATGAAAAAATCACCGGCAAGATAAAACTTCAGCTTCCCCAGCGGGTAGAAGATGTACTGGTCTGCAAAAATCCCCGCTGTGTTACCTCCACCGAAAAGGTTTCTCACATCTTTCACTTAAGTGATCCTAAACAGAAAACCTACCGCTGCGAATATTGTGATGAAACCCGCAGCGCCTCGGATTTTCGCTAAGCGGAGAGGCGAATGCTTACCGTTTTAAAAGATTTCCGCATTGTTGACGAAAAATCCGATTTCTTCGGATCGGTAATTGCCGAAGACGGGATCATCACTAAAGTATACAACCATGAAGTAAATGATTACGAGAACGACGACCTTGATTTTCTTGTTATGGAAAAAGAACTTGAATACGCCATACTCCAGGCAGATTGTGTGTTAAGGGGCGGCGGAAACAAAGGTCTTGTACTTATGCCGTCCTTTGTGGATCTTCACGCTCATTTCCGTGACCCCGGATTTCCGGAAAAAGAAACCCTGGAATCCGCCTGCCTTGCCGCCGCCAGAGGGGGGTTCGGGACAGTTGTTTGCATGGCAAACACCCGTCCCGTGATCGACACCATTGAAGCGGCCCGCAAAATAAAACACCGCGCCGGCGTGCTGGGGCTTATTGATCTCTACCCCGTTCTTTCCCTTACAAAAGAAATGGAAGGGAAAGAACTGTCGGAAATTACGAGCTTATCCGGTAAAGATACGGCGGATATACGGCTTTAGTCCGAAGACGGTAAAGATGTGGTTAACGGCAGCTTGTTCCTTGCCGCCCTGGCGGAAGCCCGCCGTACCGGTCTTGCCGTTTCCTGCCACTGCGATCTAAACGGAGAAAACGCCGCCGTCAACCGGGCCATTGAATTTGCGGAACAAAGCGGCGCGCGCCTTCATATTGCCCATGTCTCCACCAAAGAAGCGGCAGAAGCGGTACGCCGGGCAAAGAAGCGGGGACTTGCCGTTTCCTGCGAAGTAACTCCCCATCATCTGGCATTAACCGAAAAAGATGCCGAGACGCTGGAAACTGAAACACATGGCAAGGTAAGCCCGCCCCTCCGCAGCGAAGAAGACCGCCGTGCCATCATCGCCGCTATCGCCGATGGTACCGTGGATGCCATCGCCACCGATCATGCACCGCATACCAGGGCGGACAAACAAAACGGCGCGCCGGGCTTTACCGGACTGGAAACAGCCTTTGCCGTTTGTTACTCCGTGCTTGCCGCGGCAAGTTTTCCAGGACAAGCGGCGGGCGCTTCGCTTATCGATCTTTCAAAACTTTCCTCGCTCATGAGCGCCGCCCCGGCGCGGCTCCTTGGGCTGGGATCAAATGCGGACAATGTATCCGCCGCCAGGGGTCTTGTACTACCGGGTTTCCGTGCAGATTTCTGTCTGGTCAACACAACGGCAAAATGGATGGTACAACCGGCGGCTTTTATGTCCAGGGGGAAAAATTCACCCTTTGCCGGAAAGGAACTGCAGGGCAGCATTGTCATGACTATCCGCGGCGGAAGTATTGTGTTTGACGGGAGCTTACAAAATGTACAACATGGATAAACTCTATAGGGCGGTGCAGGATAAAGGAAATGTCTGCGTGGGTCTTGATACCGCCCCTTCTTATGTGCCGCCTGCGGAACGGCGCGCCTGTTCCTCCGATGCCGAAGCGATACTGGCCTTTAACAAAGCGCTTGTCGACACAACGGCGGAATACGCCGCCTGCTTTAAAGTACAAATTGCCTACTATGAAGCGCTGGGACTCGCCGGGCTTGCGTGTTATGCAAAAACACTCCGGTATATCCGGGAACGGGGAAACCTTGT
>BNVB01000131.1 GCA_025997795.1 Spirochaetia bacterium
TTTCCCTCAAGTCCCGCCAGGGGGCCGTCGACCACCACAATCCGGGCGTTTTCGTCAAAGTAAACCTGGGAAATTCCCGCCGTCGCCAGGGGGCCGGTTTTTTTGATAAAGTGAAGCACCGTTTCCAGGTCCCGGTTTTCCAGGGGCCGGACATTCTGATTTGATTTAAGAAAGCGGAAAAAACCGTCGGTCCGGCGAAAAAGCCACTGGTAACGGCGGATAGAATCTTCCCCGGCGACCTCCAGAAAAATATAACCGGGAAAAACCGCCGGAGTAGTTTGGACCATGGCCCCCCGGCGGCGGACCGACAGGGTCCGCTTGGGAAAGTAAATTTTTACCGGACAATCGGGATGCACAGCCCGGAAGAGGCGAATGTACTTTTCTTCTCCCCGGGTTTTTACCTGAATGGCATAGTAGTTCATCATTGATAGTTTACAAAAGAAAGGGTGAAGAGTGAAGTCATATTGGCCGATAGAATAAGGGGGGAGTATATGAACAAATGGTTTTTGGTTTTGATTTTTGCTTTACTAGGTCTTGTTTCCCTTCCGGCGGCTACCGTTTCCATTCTGGTGATTGAAACGGGACTTCCTCCGGGAACAACCCAAACTGAATCTGCTTCGGTCTGGGAAAGCGGAATTATGGATGTCTGCTTTGACGCCGGCCATATTGTTTCCAATGCTCCTGCCATGGTTCTTCCGGCTGTTACCGCTGCGGTGCTTCCCCAGGAAGCCCAGCGGGATTTTGATGAAGCCCGGCTGGGCGGGGCCGATTTTTTTATTATGGTACTCCTTCGCTATGCAGGAGCGCCGGCGGCGGCCGTGCCGGAAACCTCGGCGGAGGCCGTGACAGAAGCCGCTGCGGAAACAAAACAGCCTAAAGTGGTTTCTATAGCAGTTTTCCGTGTCTCCTCCGGAGAATTGCTCTATGAAACATCGGTAAGCGCTCATATCTGGGGAAGTTCCGGCGAGGAATTTCTGGATGTTAAACGGAATGCGGGACGAATCCTCCCCCGCCTGGTTTTAAAAGGCTAAGAAAATGAAGAAGTACCTTATTGTTCTGCCCTTGCTTGCCTCGATTTTCCTTCTCCTGGGGGCATCGGTATGGGAAGGAGCCGCGGCAGTTTCCTCCGACTTTCCCAACGGCCTCTATGTGGCTACCAATTCTTTTCCCCTCAATACGGTGGTGGATCTTACCAACCTGGAAACAGGCAAAACCGTCCGGGTGATTGTATCCGCTTCGCTGGACTCGCCGGGACTGCTGGCGCTCCTTTCACGGGAAGCTGCGGAAGCGGTGGACCTCCAAAACCGTACCATAGGCCGGATCCGTATGATAGCCCCTTCGGACCCCATAGCGTTTTCCCGCTTTGGCAGCGATCCTATTCGTTCCGGGGACCCCGACTATGATCCCATGGCGGCGGTGGAAAATGCCTATGGTACCACAACTCCTGTAACGGAAATCTCCGTTACTCCTGCTGAACCTCCAATGATCGCCGCTCCTGTTCCCGAGGATACTCCCGTCAGGCGGGATCCGGAAAGCGCCTGGACCGATACACCGGCTCCCGTTGTTCCGGTAATTCCTCCGGTAACGGAACCCCCGCTTACCGAAGCGCCGCCTCCGGTGAAAGTACCAGACTATCCCCAGACCAGCGATCCGCCGCCCGCTCCTCCTGTTGCGGAAGTACCGGCAATTCCGGTTGAACCGCCGGTAACGGAGCTGCCCCCTGTGGTCACAGTTCCCGAGCCGGTGGAAAATATACCTGACCCCGCTTACAGCTATAACTATACGCTGATTCCCGCAGATGAGCGGCCGCCCCAGGATTCCAACTTTAGTGGAAGCCGGGATTCCGGCGGAAACCGGGGTTCCGGCACGGTACCTCAGATTTTTAGTGTTCCCGCTGTGGCTAATCTGGAATATGGGAAGTATTACCTGCAAATTGGCGCCTACAGTCATACAGCGGCAGTGGAGCAGGAACTGAGCAGAATAGAACGCGGTTATCCGCTGACCATTCAGTGCATTGAAAACAGTGAACGGCCTGTTTACCGTATTTTAATAGGACCTGTTAACCAGGGCGAATCAGGCGCACTGCTACGTTCATTCAAAGGCAGGGGTTATAAAGACGCTTTTATTAGAAAAGGCGAGTAGATCCGCTTTTTTTAACAAAATAACACGAATTTGCCCTCCAAGCAAGGAAAAACACTTGACATATCTTTTTTCATAAATTAGCGTATAGTAAATTAGGGATTAAGAATTTTTAACCGCCAGGGCGACCAAGGCGCGCAAAGGAGAAGAGGCCTTGGTTTCCTCTCGAGATTTGCATTTATTTCCTGTGTAAACACATTTCCTAACAAAATAATACGAATTTGCCTTCCAAGTAAGGAAAAACACTTGACATATCTTTTTTCATAAATTAGCATTAAATTTATGAGAAAGCCCGTAACTTGGCACGAAAATTGCACTCTCTCTCTCTCTCTCTCTCTCTCTCTCTCTCTCTCTCTCTTGTAGCGCCCTTTAACCAAAATTTTTTCCCACTGAACTTGTCCACAAATTCCTCCGGCTCTATACCGTCTTGTCTGACGGAACCCCGGCCGTCCTCTAAAGCGGAACCCCGGTTTCCAAAGGAAACCTTTCCACTCAACCCTTTTTGTCTCAAACCCTGTTACGGCAGGGAAAAATTTATAGAGGAGTAAAGAAATGAAA
>BNVB01000132.1 GCA_025997795.1 Spirochaetia bacterium
CTGCGCTTACATTTTGGGCGTCTTCGGGGAAGGGTATGGCAGCCGTAGTGCCCGCCGTTACCGTAAGCGCAGAGCGGGGCATGGTCCTTACCTTTGAAACTTCCACCACAATAAAACCCCAGGCAGCGGTTGTGCCGCCGCCTTCGGGTCCGGCTATTCCCGGTGCAGGATCGGTTACTTACAAAGGTATTACCATCGAAAACGACAATTCCTCTGTACCCCTGCCGGAACTACAGACTCCGCCGGCCCCGCAGCGGGTGGACAATATGGCTCTATTGTCCCTCCGCTTTACCGACGGCGCCAAAACAGATCTTCCCCTGGTAGAAGATTCCACCGGTTTTAACCCCGGCAAAATTTACCTGGACGAAGTTTCCGGCGGCCGGGCCATTCTTTCCATGGAAATTACCAACACCAATACCCACCGGGATTTTTCTATCCGTAATGTGACGGTAGAAAACCCCGCCCCGCAAAAACCATCATTTAACGCGGGTAACGCTATCTCTACCGCCCAGGATGCTGTTATCGTTATGGAGGGCATTGAGATAAAACGGCCTTCCAACGAAATAAGCGATGTTATTCCCGGGGTAACCGTTATTGCCAAAGCGCCTTCGGACCGGCAAGTGTCCCTTACTATTGAACCGGACCGGGAATCGATAAAAGAAGCAATCGTTACCATGGTGGGTAACTACAACCGGCTTATGGCGGAACTAAATGTTCTTACCCGTTCCGATGACAAGGTGGTACAGGAACTTTCGTACCTTTCTGCGGATGAACAAACGGAATTTCGTAAGCGCCTGGGCATTTTTTCCGGCGACTCTACCCTTAGCCAGTTCAGGAACCGGCTCCAGCAGGCGGTAACCGGGGCCTACCCCACCGATGCGGAACAGGATCTTTCCATGCTTGCCCAGATTGGCATTGGCACCGATGTAAGGCGGAGCGGAGCCAGCGCCGGTTACGATCCTTCCCGGCTCCGCGGTTACCTGGAAATTGACGAAAAGGTGCTGGACGCAGCGCTCCAGACAAACCTTAAACCCCTGCAGCAGCTTTTTGGTTTTGACACCAACGGCGACCTTATTCCCGATTCAGGGGTTGCCTACACTCTGGACAGCCTTTCCAAACCCTATGTGGAAACCAGCGGTATTATTGCACTTAAAACCGCCACGATTGACTCAAAGATTAACCAGGATCAGCAGCGTGTTGCTACCCTGGACCGGCAGCTTGAGGCCAAGGAAGCATCCTACCGCCGGCAGTTTGGCAATATGGAAAGCGCCTACAGCCGGATGGAAAAAACCGGCACCAGCCTGGACAACTTTAGCCGTCAGGCCAATTCAATCAACAACAGCGGCCGGTAACCATGGATATACGCATTAACGGCAAAACGGCGGACATTACTCTGGAAACGGAAAAAACCGTGGGCGAGGTATTAAGCGGCATCCAGAACTGGCTGGAAGAGTCGGAACTGTTTGTCAGCGCCCTGGAACTGGACGGGAAAACCTACGGGGCTGGGGCTATAGACGGAGTTTTTTCCCTTGGAGTGGAAGGAATTTCCGTTATGGAAATAAGGACCTCCGGCTGGGCGGAACTGTTACTGGAAGCTCTGGTAACCCTGCGGAACGATTTGGAATTTTATGAACAGCTTCCGCAGGGGGAACAGCAAGAATGCCGGAAGCGCTGGGAACATTCGGTTCCGGCGCTGTTTTTGGCAAAAAACGCCCCTGATATTCATAACGCGGCGCTTAAAACCCTGGATACGGTGTTTTCTGCAGCCGGAACCATTGGGCTTATTGCCGAACGGATCCGGGAACTGGAAAAACCCCGGGAAGAAATGGCCGCCCTTAAACCCCTGGTTGATGAAATTGCCAAGCGGCTGGAAGATCTTCCCCTGGATGTACAAACCGGCAAAGATGCTCAGGCGGCGGAAACCATTACCCTCTTTTCCGGCCTGACAGAAAAAATTTTCCGGCTCCTCGTTTTGTTCAAACACTTTGGAACAAACCTTGAAAACATAGAAGTAAGTTCCATGGATGGAACGGAAAAACTAAGCCTTAAAGTTTACATCGAAGAATTCAGCGCCGCCCTCAAGGAGTTTATTGCCGCCTACGAAAACAGCGACACCGTTTTGGCGGGGGATCTGGCCGAATATGAACTGGCGCCCCGGCTTCGTTTTCTTGCTTCTGCCCTTTATGGCATTAATGCGGAGGAAGGAAAATGAATTTCTTTTTACTACAGTACTTTAAGGAAGACGACCCCTTGGGGGGAACCATTGTCCTTGTGGGACTGGGAGTCGTCCTGGTTATTGTGGTTATCAGCAACATCATTAAAAACGGCCTTGGTGCGGGTAAAAGCGGCGGCGGAGGTACTCCCCGGCATTTTTCGATTCTGGCCCTGCACCGGGTATCCAAAACCTACGGCCTTAACCGGGATCAAACCAAGGTATTAGAATATGTTTTAAAGAGCAATGGCGTTACCGACCCGGAACGGACCGTGGCAAACCCCTCGGCCCTGGACAAACACTTTAAGCGGGCCTATAAACAAATTGAAAAGAGCGCCGGTACCGAAGAAGAAGCCCAGCAAAAGAAGGCCATGCTTTTTTCTGTGCGTAATACCATTGAACTTCGCCATAATACCAGCCCCGGTTCCCCTTCTTCCCAACAGGTATCATCGGGC
>BNVB01000133.1 GCA_025997795.1 Spirochaetia bacterium
GCGGTCTATCGTCCCCGTGGGCAATGGTTTTGTAAAATTCCGTATAGTCATCTTCCTTTAGTTCCGATTTAGACCTGCGCCAAATTGCCTGGCCGGAATTGATCCGGTCTGTTTTGGTTTTACTGCCCTTTTCCTTGCCCTTGTCGTCGTATTCTTTTTCGTCATAGGTAAGGTAAATGGGGAACGCCACATGGTTGGAATACCGCTTGATAATGTCTTCGATGGACCAGCGGTTGGCATACTCAAGGCCGTCTTCGGTCAGGTAGAGGAGTACCGTGGTACCCTGTTCATTCCGGCCGGTCTCCCCGAGCGCTTCTTCTATGTCGTAGTTGTCTTTGCCCTCGCTAGACCACTTCCATGTTTTGTCTTCCCCGGCTTTGCGGCTTAACACTTCAATACGGTCCGCAATCATAAAGGCCGAATAGAACCCCACCCCGAATTGGCCGATAAGGTTGGAATCCTTTTTGGCATCGGCGCTGAGTTTTTCCAGAAAGGCCTTGGTCCCCGACCGGGCAATGGTCCCCAGAGATTCTTCCAGGTCTCCCTCGTTCATCCCTATGCCGTTGTCTGCAATTTTTAAAACCTTAACTTCCTTATTAAAGGAAATATCGATCCGGGGATCAAAGCTGATGGACTTATAGGCCTCGTCCGCCACCGAAAGGTACTTAAGTTTGTCCAGTGCATCGGAGGCGTTGGAGACCAGTTCCCGCAGAAATATTTCCCGGTTTGAATAGAGGGAATGGATGATAAGGTGAAGCAGCTGGCTTACTTCTGTCTGGAATTGGTGCTGTGCCATGGTTTGAGCTCCTTTTCATGTTCATGGTGTTTACGTTTACTATTTGGGTATAAGTTACCAAAAGGAGGGGAAAAAGTCAAATCCGGCGGGTTTTTTTTGCAAAAAACCCACAAAAAACGCTTGACATTATCCCAAAAATAGGCTATATTTAATATAGCGAGGCCGTGAGATTCAAAGACCACCGCCCCGTTCCCTACCGGACGCCATGCGCCCGGTTTTTTATTTCTTTTTTGTCTTCAAACTATCAATATTCAGGTAAATAAGATTCACCTGCCCCGTAATTTTTAGGATAATCCGGCCACCCTTGAACTTGTTCTTCGTGGCATAACGCGGGTTGTTTCGTGCACCATGAAGGGCTGTAATAGCTTCGCTTTTTGTCAATTTCGAAGTTTCAAGGTTAATAAAGACATTCTGAGCCTGAGAACGCGATTTCAAGAATTGAGTTTGCAGAGTGTTTGCATTACCGCCAACCTGCTTAAACTCCATTTTCATCCCATTCACAATAGCATCGTATTTATTACCCGGCGCACGGCTGTCATCAGGAACAAGGTAGATGGTACTGCCAAATGAACGTAAAATATCCGCATTACGTTTTTCTGCTTTATAGCTTGACTTTTCGCCGACAGGCTTTCGTGGCGATACATAAATACCATCCGAAACCTCTTTCCATTTCTCTCCGGGAAATTCCTGGTCCGCAAAAGTTTTTGCTTTTCGGGCATTATCCTCTCGCCTACGCTGTTCCTTATCCTCCTGTTGTCGTTTCAGCATTTCATTCTTCGTTTCAGCTTTTGGCGGATTCCTCACTAACAACCCCTGGGTGGAGTATCACCGCGCCGGAGAGCCGGGGGGATCCACGTTTTGCCGGGTTTTTTTTGCTGCGGCTTATAAGCGAGCAATTTCTTCCGGTAAAAGCGAAGTGCTTTGGACAATGTAATCAAGGGAAACACCCAGCTTTTTCAAATTGCGGGCGATTTCTTCCCTGCTTTGCCGGGATCCTTTCTCCATACCCAGGGCTTGGCCGCGTTCTAGGCCCAAGGCTTGGCCACGCGCTAGGCCCTTCTCCATTCCCAGGGCTTGGCCGCGCTCTAGGCCTAAGGCTTGACCGCGCTCCATTCCCAAGGCTTGGCCTTTTTCCATACCCTCTTTTAAGCCATCTTCATACCAGACTTCTTTAACATCATCCAGATTCCATTCAGCATACATCATATTTACTACCCCCCGGTATTGCTCTAAAAAGTCGCCTAGTATTCCCTGTTTCAGGCACCAGTCTACGGTGCTTTTTATAGCGTTTTCCGGTTTATCTCCCTGTTGTAATTGTTCCCGTACTTTGGCGACAAAAGCGGCATATCCCTTAAGGGAGCGGCTTTTTGACTCAATTCCGGGGTTCCGCCCTTTGTTAATATTATATACCCGAACGGTAACTTCCAGATCAACTATAGCATGGTTTTCCGCCTTTTCAAAGAGTTCCGAAAGCCTCAGGGTACTTTCATCGGGGTATTCCTCAAGGCCGTTGTAGAGGGCGATAAATTCAGGCCGGGGTATACCCAGTTTTGTTTTGCTGTAGATTTTTCTGGTTTCGATGAGTTTCTCGTAGATCCGGGCTATATAGGAAAGTATCCTAAGGGGCATATTGGGATTGATGGTACTTTGATGCTCGATTAACACGACCAGTTTATCGTCTATCGTAAAAGAGACGTCGTTAATCCGGTCAAAGAACAGCGCTTCCGACAGCGTATTGATGGTTATTTTGGTGGTTTCATCATAATGAGTGCCCGCAAGAGCATTATAGA
>BNVB01000134.1 GCA_025997795.1 Spirochaetia bacterium
GCGTAAACAGTCCTGTTATGCGAAGTTCCAGCCCCTCTTCTATAATAGTTACTACTTTTATACTAATAATAATATTATTTGTATTATAATGCCAATAATTAATACGGCTGATAATTCAAAAAATATAATCCAATACATTAATGTTCCTCCCAATATAATATCTATTAATAAATTCTCAATTAATATTTTTGAATTTATAAAATATAATATAATACCCAAAACTGTTCCGAATCCCATAAATAGTATATTTAAAATATAATTCTTTCTTTTTGAGTTAAATGCATTCAGAAAATTTCCAATTATTAAAAATATTGGATTAATAATTATATCAACAGCCAGTGGAAGTAAAATTATTTTACCATTTATTTCTTCTGGAAATGTTTTACTACATATTATCATAAATATTATCAATAATAAATTGATGAATAATATTGGTATTATATTAAATAATATTGTATTATGAAATATTGGATAAATGTAAACATCATTAAAATATTGCAATTTATTATTTTTACACATTTCTTGCCTCTATCTAGATGCTACCATATTATTAGAAAAATTGCAATATATAATTACAAAATATTGGGCTGGAATTTCGCATAACGTTCCGGCTGTATATGACGTTTTTGCGGTTGCGATAAAGGAAACCGCAGGTTTCCAGCAACCGCAAAAATGTGCCGGAGAAAAAACGCACAAAGGCCGTAGGCCGACTGCGTTTTTTCGCAGGCCGAGGGCGCTACTGCGCCCGAAGCGTATACAGACCTGTTATGCGCAGTTTTGCCTTCTTGATATAATTCTAAAATTATAATATTTCTTACCTCAAATCTTTGAATCAAAAAATCAAAATCTTCTGCAAAAAATGATAAGAACCTTTTTATTCCCTAATTTCTATTAAATTATCCTCTGGATCCAAAAAGGAACTTTCATAGCAACCATCTCCTGCCGTATGCGGATAATTTACAATCTTATAGCCCTCTTTTTTCAACCATGTAGTAAGTCCATCTACTTCTTTTTTTCCTCCAACACAAATAGCGAGATGATTATATCCTGTATCATCCAATCCTTTTTCTATTTTATTTAATGTCGGCTTTGTCATAATCTCTAATATACATCCATCATCAAATGATAAGCGATATGATTGTAACCCGGTTTTTGGATTAAAATATATTTCATTAGATTTTGCTCCAAAGTATTTTTCATAAAATCTGTCCATAAGTTTCAAATTTTCAACATAAAGCGCTATATGACTGATTTTCATAATCTTCCTCAAAAATTTTATGAATAAAATATACCAAGAAACAAACTATTTGTCAAGGCAAAATTGCGCATAACGTTCCGGCTGTATATGACGTTTTTACGGTTGCGATAAAGGAAACCGCAGGTTTCCAGCAACCGCAAAAATGTGCCGGAGAAAAAATGCACAAAGGCCACAGGCCGACTGCGTTTTTTCGGAGGCCGAGCCCGCTACTGCGGGCGCAGCATATACAGACCTGTTATATGCCGTACCGCCGTATACCATTTTTTGTTTATAATTATTCATATAATTATTTTCCCAATTTATTCTATTTCAATATTTTCATTTCCATCATCATCTTCTTCCAAAAATAATTTCCAACTTAATTTTTTTGCTATCCCCAATAAAACATTTGTATAAATCAACTGGTCAATTTTCTTTAACACGACTATTGTTATTAAATTTATTTTGTCAACTTTAGTATTATCTATTGTATAATTACCATCTCTGGTATATGTGATTCCAATATCAATCCACGGAAAATCGTTTTGATTTTCAAATAAATTTTGAGCTTTTTGTTTTAAACCATTATTTTCCAATATTGTTTTTACAATTATTGCGTAATCGTGTTCTGTAGAAAAATCATAATCACATATATTGTAATAATTATATAAATTGCTATACATTTAAGCCTCCATTTCTAGTTTACATGGTTTAATTTTATTTATCAATATATTTTTCCAATAAATTTTTTATTTCATATTTTTTTTAAACCAGCTTAGGCGGTATGGCATATAACGTCTGTAGCCCGAGCCGCCTACTGGCGGCGAAGCGTATACACTTTGTTATGTGCCGTTTGCCCGTACTTTATAATAATTTACTAAGATTTTCTTGCCATTTTTCCTGTAAATCATTAACTTTATTTTGTAATGTTTTTATTGCTTTCGGTAGCGTACTACTACGGCCTTCTGACTTCGCTCTACGCTCGTGAGCTTGTATTGCGGCCATTAACCGACTGAGGCTGCCATTAATTGATTTTGCCTGTTCAGCAAAAGTCAATTCCGCAAAAGACGCTGTATCATTTTTATGTCTTCTGTTAGATGCCATATACCCACCTCGACTATTATAATTCAACTTTTGATGCAGATGAAGCATCAAAAGTTGAATTATAATAGTCGAGGTGGGTATATGGCATCTAACAGAAGACATAAAAATGACCCCCCGCTTCTCCTGCTACGGCTTTGGCCAAACGTATTGACGGGGCGGTAAAGAAAATTCTTGAATCGGCTCTTACCACTGCCCGGACTATTCTG
>BNVB01000135.1 GCA_025997795.1 Spirochaetia bacterium
GGCATGAAGTACGGCAAAGAGCAGAAGGAAGATGCCGGAGCCCTTGTGCGGAAACGCCGGGAACGCCTTCCCGTAAAAGCGTTGGGGGAGTAAAGTATGCTGAGTCCTAAACGTGTAAAACATCGCAAGCAGCAGCGCGGTAATATGCCCGGTAATGCCACCCGCGGGAATTCTGTGGCCTTTGGCGATTTTGGCCTGGTGGCGCTGGACAGGATGTGGATCACCAACCGGCAGATAGAAGCGGCCCGTATTGCCATGAATCGTCATGTCAAACGGGGCGGCAAGTTGTGGATACGGATATTTCCGGACAAGCCCTATTCCAAAAAACCTGCGGAAACCCGCATGGGAAAAGGAAAGGGCGCTCCGGAATATTGGGTGGCGGTGGTCAAACCCGGCACGGTGATGTTTGAACTGGGCGGCATTGACAAAAAACTGGCGGAAGAAGCGATGATCCTGGCGGGGGCCAAGCTTCCTATTAAAACCAAGTTTGTGGCCCGCGCCGATTTTGAGCTGGCTTAAGGCAGGAGTGGTCTATGAAGAATTCGTTTAAAAGCCTTTCCTACCAGGAATTACAGGTAAAGCGGAATGAGCTTTCCAGAAAGTACATGGATCTCCGTTTTCAAATGGTCGTAGGCCATGTGGACAATCCGCTCCAGAAGCGGGTAATGCGCCGTCAGATTGCCAGGCTTAATACCCTCATACTTCAGCAGGAAAAGGCGGAGAAGAAGGCATAACATGGAAGAGCAGCAAAAGAAGAGCGGAAAAAAGGAATTTGTGGGAATCGTCAAAAGCGACAAAATGGATAAAACCATTGTCGTGGCGGTGGAAAACAAAACCCTGCATCCCCTCTATAAAAAGTACGTTACCCGGATTAAGCGGCTTAAGGCCCATGATGAAACCAATGATGCCAAAAATGGCGACAGGGTCCGGGTGGTGGAATGTCGGCCCATCAGCAAGGAAAAATGCTGGAAGCTTGCGGAAATTCTTGAGCGGGCACGTTAGGAAGGAGAAGGAAGATGGTTCAGGTAGAAACCTTTCTGAATGTGGCCGATAACTCGGGGGCCAAGCGTGCCCAGTGCATCAAGGTTCTGGGCGGTTCAAAGCGCAAGTACGCAAGTATTGGGGACATTATTGTGGTGGCGGTCAAGGATGCCCTGCCTACCTCAACGGTCAAGAAAGGTTCGGTAGAAAAGGCTGTGGTGGTCCGGGTACACAAGGAATACCGGCGGCCCGACGGAACCTATATCCGTTTTGATGACAATGCTTGTGTTCTTATCGATGCTTCCCTTAATCCAAAGGGCAAGCGGGTATTCGGGCCGGTTGCCCGGGAACTGCGGGAAAAGGGAGATTTTATGAAGATTGTTTCCCTGGCCCCGGAAGTGTTATAAGGGCTGGTTGTAAGGAAGGGTTATGACAACAACGGTACATAAATTTAAATTGAAGAAAGAAGACACCGTCCAGATCATCGCCGGCAAGGACAAGGGCAAGCGGGGGCGGATTCTTAAGATACTTCGGGACAAAGACCGGGTGGTGGTTGAAGGGGCCAATATGGTCAAAAAAACCAAAAAGCGCCGCAGTCAGCAGGACAGGGGAGGTATCGCCGAAATTGAAGCGGCCCTCCATGCATCTAATGTAATGATTGTCTGCAAAAAGTGCGGACCCACCCGGATTGGTTATAAGCTGGGAGAAGTGAACAGCAAAACCGGCAAAATCAACAAGATCCGGGTATGCAGAAAATGCGGGGAGGCGCTGTAATGGCCAAATACGAACCGCGGCTTAAAAAGATCTACCGTGAGCAAATAACGGCGGAACTGTTCAAGGAACTGGGGTATAAATCCCCCATGCAGATTCCCAAGCTGGATAAGATCGTTGTTAGCATGGGTGTAGGCGAAGCCCTGCAGAACAAGAAATTGCTGGACGCGGCCATTGACGACCTTACCCTTATTACCGGGCAAAAGGCCGTTAAAACCAAGGCCCGCAAAAGTATCGCCAATTTTAAGATTAGGGAAGGGCAGGAAATTGGCGCCAAGGTAACCCTGCGGGGAGCCATGATGTATGAATTTATGGATCGCCTGGTGAATGTGGCCCTGCCCCGGGTTAAAGACTTTAGAGGAATAAACCAAAATGCCTTTGATGGTCATGGAAATTATTCTTTGGGTCTTACCGAACAGATCATTTTTCCTGAAATTGACTTTGATAAGATTGAACGGGTAGCGGGACTTAACATAGTCATCGTAACAACAGCCAGAACCGACGCGGAAGCCAAAGCTTTCCTCGCCAAGTTCGGTATGCCCTTCAGAAAGTGAGGTAAAGAGCGCATGGCAAGAAAGGCAATGATTATAAAGGCGCTGCGGACGCCTAAATATAAAACAAGGAAGGTAAACCGCTGCAGGATCTGCGGACGGGCCAGGGGTTACCTTCGTAAATATGAGATGTGCCGCCTTTGCTTTCGCAAACTCGCAAGCGAAGGGCTTATTCCGGGTAACGTACTTTTTATAGAGGGGATGCAGGGTTTTGTTTTCCACCGCCACGAC
>BNVB01000136.1 GCA_025997795.1 Spirochaetia bacterium
GTTCCGGCTGTATATGACGTTTTTGCGGTTGCGATAAAGGAAACCGTAAGGTTTCCAGCAACCGCAAAAATGTGCCGGAGAAAAAATGCACAAAGGCCGCAGGCCGACTGCGTTTTTTCGTAGGCCAAGCCCGCTACTGCGGGCGCAGCATATACAGACTTGTTATATGCAGTGGGGGCGTACACCATTATTTTATTGTCTTATAAATATATCCTTTGTATATTTTAAACCATTAATAAATAATAAATAATAAATAATTATTTACTCTTAGCAACAAAATATTTATGTGATAAAAATCACGAATTTATGGATGCATTAAAAAAAATATTTTCTAACGCATCCCATTTTTTAAAAGCTATATCAGTTCTTTTTCCTAAACAAAATACCCCGTCCATCCCTAACTGTCAAAATCAATGTTCTACCATCATTTGAAATAAAAAAATCAAATGTCTGTGGATTGCGGTCTTTGATTATAATAATCATTTTGCCAGCAGCAACTCCATATGTAAAAGCCCCACCCGGCCCATATAAAGCCCCATCCTCATCAACAACTCCCGTCCCATCTGAATTAATCACCAGTGTCGAATTATCCATTTGGTTTATCCATGTGCCTACCAATCGCTGCTCATTATTCGATGACTGAGCAAAACACGGAGATACAACAAAACCAAATACCAACAGAACCCAAAGAACAAAAAATGTTTTTCTTTTCATTTTAAAAACCATCCTTTCTAGGTTATTTTGAAGAATATACATTCCACATTTATTTTATATAATTGTTTCAAAATATTGTCAATAGTTTTTTGGAAAATATCATAAAAATTTTAGCCCCCATTGCATATAACGTTCCGGTTGTTTACGACGTTTTTGCAGTTGCGATAAAGGAAACCGCAGGTTTCTAGCAACTGCAAAAATGTGCCGGAGAAAAAATGCACAAAGGCCGTAGGCCGACTGCGTTTTTTCGGAGGTCGAGCCGCCTACTGGCGGCGAAGCGTAAACAATCCTGTTATGTGCCGTTTGTCCGTACTTTATTATTGTTTTTATTTGGGAGTAACAGTAACTTCAACCGTCACTGTATTGCTTTTGTTTCCCTTTTTATCAAGACAATAAATTTCAAAAGTATATTTTTCAATATTATTTCGAACGTAAAAACTCCAGAGACCAAAAAAAATGTCAAAATTTTCAAATTTCATTGTTTTTTTTATGATCCTGGGTTCAAAAACTAAAGTTCCGTCTTCTCTTTTAACTATAATAACAAATTCTGTTACATCTTTATCAGGATCGATAATTCCTCTAATCGCAATACCCATGTTCTCATAATGTAAAAAAGATGTTTTTGGATCCCAAATTCGTTTCCATCTACTTTCGTTTGTTACAGTAGTTGCCTCTGTAATAATTGGTGCTGTTCCAGGGGAAGTATCTTTATTATTCCCGGCCAAAACTGTTGAACAACATAGTAAAAAAAACGCCAAAACCAAAATATTAAATTTCAAAGTTTTCATTGTGATCTTCTCCTTATCTTATAAAAATTCTGTATCTTCAAAATCTGTTAAAATTGTATCATATTATTAATTCCCTGTCAACCACTGCCTTAAATTTATTTAATGATTTTTATCTATTTTAGGACAAATGGCACATAACGTTCCGGCTGTATATGACGTTTTTGTTGCCCGAATAAGGAAACCGCAGGTTTCCAGGGCAACAAAAATGTGCCGGAATGAGCCGTGGGAACGGAGTGACCTAGGCGAATGTAGGCCGAGGGCGCTACTGCGCCCGAAGCGTATACAGTCCTGTTATGCGAAGTGCTACCGTATTTTATTTTCTGATTATTTGGTATTTTCTTCATTTCCTATCATAAAATTGTTTCAAATACTTCTTAAATATTCTATTGCCATATTTATAATTCTTATTTCATCATTACCTAAATTCAATGTATCAATATAATGTATATTCTCTTTTATAATATTATTCTCTATTTCAATATCTTCTGTATTACCATTAAGAAGTATTACAGGATAATGTTTTTTTAAATATGAACCAGATTGTGCTTCATCTTCTGTTTCCCATTTATGAATTTCTTTTTGTCCATTTATTATTTCTATAATACCATATCGAGAGCTATATAAATATATTTTCTCAAATACCTTATTATCTTCATCAAATATAATTTCGATATAGCTTTTTGTATAAGCGGAATTTAATTTCTCACTATATTCTAAATGAATATGTCCTTTCATCTTTATTCCTCAATTATGATTTTAATATTTTATAAAACAATTGTCAATATTCTATATCGAATATTTTAGGTAGCATTTCGCATAACGTTCCGGTTGTATACGACGTTTTTGCGGTTGCGATAAAGGAAACCGCAGGTTTCCAGCAACCGCAAAAATGTGCTGGAATAAAACCGCACAAAGGGCGCAGCCCGACTGCGGTTTTATGGAAGCCAAGCCCGCTACTGCGGGCGCAGCGTATACAATCCTGTTATG
>BNVB01000137.1 GCA_025997795.1 Spirochaetia bacterium
TATCCAGAACAATTTTGGCCAGGAAAAAAGCAGCCCCGCCGTATTCCCCGTTTCCAGCATCAGAACCATCCAGCACCATGGAGCAGTGGAAATTATGCGGGGCTGTCCCAACGGCTGCCGTTTTTGTCATGCGGGGATATGGTACCGGCCCATGCGGCAGAAACAGGCAGACATCGTTATGGCCGAGGCTGAAGTTTTTATCAAGCTGGGGGGCTACCGGGAAATCAGCCTTTCTTCGCTTTCCAGCGGCGATTATTGCCATATTTTTGAACTTATCACTGCCCTCAACCAGCGCTGGAGCGGCCAACGGATTTCCTTCCAACTGCCGTCCCTCAAGGTTTCCGGTTTTTCCCTCCCCATTCTGGCAACCATTTCTACGGTCCGTAAGAGCGGCCTTACCTTTGCAGTGGAAACCCCCAATGACCTGGACCAGCTTGCCATTAACAAGCAGGTCAGCCTGGAAGAAGTGGTTTCGATTATCCGGAGCGCAAAACAACACGGCTGGCGGGGGGTAAAATTTTACTTTATGATAGGCCTCCCGCCGGGTTTGACTCCCAGTTGTACTTTCCAAGACAGCCGGGAAGAAGAGGCAATAAGCGCTTTTGTTCTGGAAGCGGGCAGGGCCGCCGGGGCCCATTTTAGTGTTAATGTGGGCACCTTTGTACCCAAACCCCACACACCCTATGAACGTTTCCCCCAGCTGGATGTAGAAACGGCATGGAAAAAACTCCATCACCTTCAAGATGCCCTTAAACCCCGGGGTCACAAGGTAAGCGTCCACAATCCCTTTACCAGCCTTTTGGAAGGGATCATTGCCCGGGGAGATGAGCGGGCCGGTACACTGGCAGAAGAGGCTTACCGCCGGGGCTGCAGGCTCGACGCCTGGTCAGAACATATCCGGACCGATATTTGGAAAACCCTTATCGCTGAAAACGAGACTATTGTCAGGCCCTTTATGGAAGGCGGTTTTCCTGGGGAGTCCTCTGGTGTGGCCGGAAATAGCTTGCCCTGGCATACAATACAAAATGGGGTAGGGGAGTCGTACCTTAATAGTGAGACAAGGTGTTCCCAAAACAGCAAACTTACTTCACCTTGTATGAAAAATTGCACACATCCCTGTGGAATATGTTCGGGTGACACCGGAATTGTATATAATACTATACAGTGCGAAGTAAATGGTGGTAGGACAAATGACAAGCAAGGCGAAAAACAACGGGACGGCGAGACCTATCGTATCGTTTTTTCTTTTTCAAAAACCGGGCCCGCTGTTTTTGTTCCTCATTTGGGGGTTATTGAAGTATTTTCCGCTGCAACAATACGGACCGGTCTTCCGGTAAGTTATAGCCAGGGGTTTAATCCTCTTTTAAAGGTAGATTTTGCTTCCCCGGCGGCAGTAGGTCTTTGCTGTGGCGCCGAAATCGCCACCATGGATATGGACACGGCGGTAAATCCTAATGATTTTGTTCACCGTATTAACGATGTTCTGCCCAAAGGTTTTGCTGTTGCCGCTGCGGAACTTTTTATTATTCCCGGCGGCGCAAAAAAACATTCGGCCCCTTCGGTTCTCTGGGGATTCCGTTATGGGAATACCGCCGTTCCCGCCGCAGAAGAAAAACAATTCCGCCGCCAAGGCGCAGGCGCAGGCACGGGCGCGGATACACCCAGCCGCAGGGATGCCGTATTGGCAAAATGCCCCGAACCGCTCAAAGGCCCGGATCGTTCCGAACCGTACATTGATTATTTCACCCTCTATAAATGGTATTATGGACAATAGTAGACAGAATAGACATTATGAATAGTAGAGTAGGCGTCCTATATTCACACTCTCCGGCCAGCCTAAAAGTATAAGAAACATTATGGATTGGGTAAACGGAAAATACCTGCGTGCTTTGGACGGGAAAATACAACGGAAAAGTTATTGTCAATTCCCGTTGCAAGGATATAGAGGGAAACATATGTATACCGGGTGCCGGAAATTCCCGCCTTACTTTGCACATCAGAATTAGTAGTATTCATAATAAAGCTTCCGTCATTTAGTGTATTGTTATTGAAAAAAAGACGGTCAGGCAGGGCCGTAATATTCCGTGTCCGAAATAAATAAAATTCAGTATGAGGCGGCGCTCCAGGTTCGTAACTCAGGATCATAAAGGGACCCTTTGTGGAATCGGTAAAATCCAGTGTTATAGTGTCATTTTGAGAGGGACTGGGGAAGCCGCCATAACCAACCGTGCCCAATAATCTTTCGAGACCTATTTCATTACTTTTATCGGTAGTAACATAGAGGAAATAGTAATGTCGGCTGTTAAAAGCCGAAAGCACCGCATTGGGAGAAACGTTATCATTGTTCGTATACGGCTTGAGGTAATTATAATCAGAATCCAGGGCAGTATTGATGTTTATATGCTGAGATTCGGGGATAGT
>BNVB01000138.1 GCA_025997795.1 Spirochaetia bacterium
TAAACCTGGCCGGTGATTTTCTGGTAAGCGCAGTAGGTACAAAAATCCCGACTTATACCGGGTCATTGAATATAAACGGGACCGCGACAAGCCCAGCGAATCTGGCAGTAACAACAGCATTAACCGTTGGCAGCGGCGGGGCTCTAACCCTTGGTGGAAATACCGGAACTATAGGGACGGTGAACAGCGCTGGAACCCTCAATCTTGCGAGTTTTACACTTAGTGCGGGAACCGTCGATCAGACAACCGGAACCATTACAACCATCGCCGGAACCATCAATAGTAGTGGGTCTGTTTCACAAACCGGGACTGGAACAATAACTGGCGGGACGTTGATATTAAGCGGCGGCGGTTCTTTTACGCTGGACAATACCGGTAACGACATAACGACACTGGCGACCGGAACGACAAATCCGGCGGTTATCAGTTACACCGACAGTAACGGTTTTGCGGTAGGGGTCAGTGGTGTTAGTGCCTCTGGGGATGTAGCATTAAACGCCGGTGGAAATATAACTGTAGGCAATAGCGTTTCCGGTGCAAATGTAACGCTGCGCTCGGGGTATCCAAATTCTTTGGCCCCGGCTACTTCTGGTACCGTAACTATTTTCGCACCAATTACCGTGGTTTCGCCGGGTACTTTGCGTATTGAAGCGCAAACTGTAACGTATTCAAGCGGCGCGGTAAACCTGGGAACCGGAACCCTTGACGTATATGCGAATACCTATCCGTCAGGCTTTTTTGCCGCCCTCGCCGTTACCGCCTCCAGCAAACTGTTCCATCTCCGGGGGGCGGTCGGTGACGATATTGAATTCGGGCCCAGTTACACAACCACTATAGGGGCAGCTACTTTTATCTATTCGCCCGCAGTTACCGGGAATTATACGATTCCCACACCACCTGCAGATAGTAATGCATATATAACCGGTGATTTTGATTTTGCGGGTGATCTTACAGCAAACACCACGGGAACCGGTTTTATTGAGATTCGCGGTGACCATACTTCGCCTAACACTCTTACCCTTACTCCGGGAAGCGGGGGCATAAGACTGAACGGCGCAACGATTGATCTGACAGGTCAGAATTTTAGTACCACGGGTTATGAGCTTTATGTAGAGGGAACAAGTAGTGTTACTGCGAATAGTTTTTCTATCGACGAGGTCGATGGTATCGTTGGTGGTTCTGATGATGAGCTGACCCTTACTGCGACAGCGGCAGGTATTGCGATTACGGACGCCATCGGTGGAACTATTCCATTGAAAGAACTCACTATTATAGCAGACGGAGCAATTATTCTTGATAACACTTCAACTTCAAATAATGTGGAAGCGGTAAATCTAACCAATAATAATACAAGCGGCGCCATCGTCTATAACAGCAGCCGCGGTTCAGCAAATGCGCTGACTGTAACGGCACATAACGCTGCTACAAGCGGAGACAGCATAACAATAACGGAGGCAACCGGAAACATAGCAGTGGGAACCGGGGCATCGGCGCTGAACACGGCAACTACCGCAGGTGCGATAAATCTTACCGCAACCGCTGGATCGATAACGCAGGGCGGCACAATAACAACCGGAGGGACTTTAACAGCACGCGCCGGCGGAGCAATAACGCTAAATACACAGAACAACAAGGTACAAAAACTGGCAGTAAGCGGGGCCGGCGGAGCGGTGCAGTTTAAAAATGATAGTCAGGATTTGGACATAGCCGGTATTACTAATATAAATAATAACCAGGTAACCATCACCACAGAAAACAGCGGCAATATAACGCAGAGTGGAAACCCAATACTAACCGGGGCCGGAACTTTTACAGTAAACAGCGCCGGAGCGATAACGCTGGACACACTTAGCAATAAGGTGCCAAAACTGGCAATAACCGGAGCCGGCGGAGCGGTGCTGTTCAAAAATGATGGTCAAAATTTGGACATAGCCGGTATTACTAATATAAATAATAATCAGGTAACTATCACCACCGAAAACAGCGGCAATATAACACAGAGTACCAATCCAATACTAACCGGAACCGGAACTTTTACGGTAACCAGTGCCGGAGCGATAACGCTGGACACACTTAGCAATAAGGTACCAAAACTGGAAATAACCGGGGCAGGCGGAACAGTGCTGTTCAAAAATGATAGTCAAAATTTGGACATAGCCGGTATTACTAATATAAATAATAATCAGGTAACTATCACCACTGCAAACAGCGGCAATATAACGCAGAGTGGAAACCCAATACTAACCGGAACCGGAACTTTTACGGTAAACAGCGCCGGAGCGATAACGCTGGACACACTTAGCAATAAGGTACCAAAACTGGAAATAACCGGGGCAGGCGGAACAGTGCTGTTCAAAAATGATAGTCAAAATTTGGACATAGCCGGTATTACTAATATAA
>BNVB01000139.1 GCA_025997795.1 Spirochaetia bacterium
TTTTTTCTCCGGCACATTTTTGCGGTTGCTGGAAACCTTACGGTTTCCTTTATCGCAACCGCAAAAACGTCATATACAGCCGGAACGTTATATGCCATTTGCCCTAAAATTTATTGAAAATCAAAGAAAATATTTCAATAAAACATACTATAAAATTTATAAAAAATATTGGTATACAATTATTTTTTTATAAATCTTAAAATATTATGCTCATATTTTCGAGGCAAATAGTGTATTATAAAATTATAGAATATTTCAGTATCTAATATACGTTTCCCATTTATTATCATATATCCCCCTGCTAATGCATATGAGAATATTAAATTATTATCATAATAAAATTCAACAACACATCTTAAATCACCGGTATTAGTGTCAAAAACATTATATTTAGTATTATTTATTCCTGAAATAAATTTATAAACATCTGAATCCCTAGCTTCTATTTTTATATGATAAATACTTTTTACAGCATTTATACCTAATGCAGATCTTGTTAAAATACTAAAAGGTATATAATATATTACAACCGTTAATTTGCCATTAATATATCTTGGATTTATATTTATTTCTTCAATTTCATCTGCAAAAATATTTTGCCCAATATTTGAAAATAGTACAAACAATAATATAAAAAAACAACAATTACGCATATTTTTTATTATAGACTCAAATCATTGTTTATGTCAATAGGAATATATAAAAAAATGGGATACGGGCAAACGGCATATAACAGGACTGTATATGCTTCGCCGCCAATAGGCGGCTCGGCCTACGAAAAAACGCAGTCGGGCTGCGCCCTTTGTACGTTTTTTCTCCGGCACATTTTTGCGGTTGCTGGAAACCTACGGTTTCCTTTATCGCAACCGCAAAAACGTCATATACAGCCGGAACGTTATGTGCAATAGCCCCTAAATTGGTTGGGAAAATTAAGGAATAAATATATTGAAAAAAATTTAAAAAGAGTATAAAATAGTAATCAAGAAACCAAAGTTGTATAAAAATATACATAATGGTTAAAAATATATTGGAGGAAAAAATGGCAATATTGGAACAGGAATTTTATGACAAAGTTATCGAAATGGGGAAAAAAGCTGTTGTTGAATATAAAAACAACAATTTTGATACATGGGAAGATTATGCGGAGAAGGGATGGGAGTTATTTCCTGAACCTAAATACAATTGGAACCAAGCATATAATTATGCAAAAATGGCTTTTAAAAATAATTTTGCACAAAAAAGATTTGAACAAAGTGAAAAATGGCTTAATCGTATGATTGAAGATAATAATATAAACCATTCTTATGACGGTGAGATTGAATTTAAAATTGGAATGTATAAATTTGAAACTAAAGCATTGGAAGATGCATATAAAAAGTTTCGGGAAGCTGTAAGACAATCGGGAAATAATCATTACCGTTATTTTGCAGATGAAGATAAAAAATATTTGGAGTTTTATAAAAACCAAAAGAAACTGGAGGATAAAAAATAATAAAATAAAAATAATGGAGTACGGGGCTACTGCACATAACAGGTCTGTATATGCTTCGCCGCCAGTAGGCGGCTCGGCCTACGAAAAACCGCAGTCGGGCTGCGCCCTTTGTGCGTTTTTTCTCCGGCACATTTTTGCAAGCCCTGGAACGCTCCGCGTTCCTTTATCGGGCTTGCAAAAACGTCATATACAGCCGGAACGTTATGCGAAATAGCCCCTAAATTTGTTGTAAAAATATTGAATAAAACATAGTTGACAAATAATATAAAATATGATAGGATAAATTATTATGAACAAAGAGACGGATATTTTTGATCATATAGGGACGTTTCTTAAAAGTAACCCCAAATATTTTGCATATTTATTTTATTGATCGGTATTTTTGGTTTAACGGCCAGTATTATTAATTGGGACCTGGTATTTAAAGGACGTACTTACAATACACAAAAGATAGTAGGAACAGCCAATATGTGGGGACGTGGTTATGCACGATTTAAATTTGGTATTAGTGGGATAGTGTGTATTATTTTTGGTATAATATGGTTTATAATATTTTAATAATAATGGGGTGCGCCTTCGGCGCAAATATTATGAAAATAAATTATTTGAAAATAGTATAATAGGTGATTATATGGATATGACAACAGGATATTATGTAGGAAAAAATATAAAATGGGAATAAAATACTGATGGAGTACGGGGCTACTTCGCATAACAGGATTGTATACGCTGCGCCCGCAGTAGCGGGCTTGGCCTACGAAAAAACGCAGTCGGCCTACGGCCTTTGTGCATTTTTTTCTTCTGCACATTTTTGCGGTTGCTGGAAACCTGCGGTTTCCTTTATTGCAACCGCAAAAACGTCGTATACAACC
>BNVB01000140.1 GCA_025997795.1 Spirochaetia bacterium
TGCGAAACCTATTGTGGAATCAGCAAAAGAAAAAATCAGAACCATATTGAGGATTGCAGGTAAATATAATCATGACAGCCTGATATTAAGCGCTTTTGGCTGCGGGGCTTACGCCAATCCTCCAAATCATGCAGCGCGCTTGTTTAAGGAAGTTTTTTTAGAAGATGAGTTTATCAACAGGTTCAAGATCATTGTTTTTGCGATAATTGATGATCATAATAGTCATCATGCCCAGAACCCTGACGGGAATGTTTTGCCTTTTGCCGAGGTCTTCACCCATGTTTAACGAAGCCAACTATGAAAATGCCGTGGTCTCTCTTCTTGAAAGTATCGGCTATACCCATCTTTACGGCCCCGATATCGAGAGGGATTACCATAACCCTCTTTTCATGGGAGCGGGAACGTTAATCGAAGACCAGATAGGCCGCATAAATCCCAAAGCCCATTCAGACGCTATAGAGGAAGCCAAAAATAAACTAACCCGCTTTGAAAGAGGAACCCTTGTCCAGCAAAACAAGACCTTTATGGATTATCTTCAAAACGGCGTAGAAGTAACTTATCAGGATAAAGGACAGACCAAAACCGACATCATTCGTTTGATTGATTACGCCAATCCTGACAATAATACCTTCCATGTTATTAACCAATGGACTGTTATAGAAAATGAAAACAAGCGGCCTGATATAGTAGTGTTTGTAAATGGGCTTCCCCTTGTGGTGGTCGAACTAAAAAGTTGTATGCGGGAAGAAACGGATATTTCCCACGGATACCGCCAACTAAAAAACTATATGCGACTCATACCAAGCCTTTTCGTGTATAATGCCTTTTGTATCACCAGCGATTTGATAGATTCCAAAGTTGGTACCATCACATCGGGGTTGGACCGCTACACCTCTTGGAAAACCATCAACGGCGATTATGAGGAAACGCAATACGCAAAATACAATGTCCTCTTTGAAGGTATGTTGGAACCGAATAGATTTTTAGACATCATAAAACACTTTATTCTATTCTCACAGGACACGCCGGAAGATATAAAAATCCTTGCTGGCTATCACCAGTATTTTGCGGTGAAGAAAGCGGTTGAATCGAGCTTGCGGGCTTCGGGATATGGTAGAAGACCAAAACGACAATCCAATATAAAAAGCGGCTTTCCGACAGACAGTTTGACGGCGGCAGAATCTATACCGGAATATGGCAAAGAAAAGCCTAGCTATTCAGCCGAGCTTGAAAAGCGAGATTCCCCTCCTGATGGAAAAGGCGGTGTATTCTGGCACACACAAGGAAGCGGCAAATCCCTTTCAATGGTTTTCTATACCGGCCTCATGCAAGAGCTGATGAATAACCCCACCTTTATTGTCTTGACCGACCGGAACAATCTTGATGACCAGCTCTTTGAGCAGTTTTCAGCCTGCAAGGATTTTTTGCGTCAAACGCCGGAACAGGCCACAGACAGAAAGAACCTCCACGACATTCTCAATAATCGACAGGCCAATGGTATTTTCTTCACCACCATGCAAAAGTTTCAAGCTTCGGAGAAGCCAGAATCCGGTGAGCCGCTTTCCACCAGACGCAACATCATAGTAATGGCTGATGAAGCCCACCGCAGTCAATATGGCCTGATAGAAAAAGTAAATAAGGACGGAAAAATTGTTGTTGGAACTGCAAGAATAATCAGGGACAGTCTTCCTAACGCTACCTTTATAGGTTTCACTGGAACACCAATATCAAGTGAAGACCGGAATACCCGGGAAGTATTTGGTGATTACATCGACATTTATGATATGACCCAATCCGTAGAGGATGGGGCTACGAAGCCTGTCTATTATGAAAGCCGGGTAATCAACCTTGGACTTAACGAGGATATATTACGCAAAATAGATGAAACCTATGAATTGATGGCGGCCAATGCAGACGAAAAGGATATAGCCCGCAGTAAAAAAGAGTTGGGTAGTATGGAAGCCATACTTAATGCCCCGCAAACTATTGAAAGCCTCTGTAAAGATATTATCAGCCACTACGAAGATAACCGGGAAAATCTCTTAACCGGAAAAGCCTTGTTGGTTTGTTATTCCCGTTCCATTGCTATAAATGTCTATCAGAAAATATTGGAACTCCGGCCAGCTTGGACAGAAAAGGTCAAGGTTGTTATGACCGCCGGGAATGACGACCCCGAAGAATGGGGAAAGATCATAGGGAATAAAACCTATAAAAAAGACCTTGCCAAAAAGTTTAAGGATAATGACGACCCTATGAAAATCGCCATTGTGGTTGATATGTGGCTTACCGGCTTTGATGTTCCCAGCCTTGCCACCATGTATGTCTATAAACCGATGTCA
>BNVB01000141.1 GCA_025997795.1 Spirochaetia bacterium
ATTTATCCGCTCATTCTATAGAGGGTTTTATAATCATAGTCCGGCATTACCCACTTGTAAAGAACTGGAAAAATGGTATAATAAGGTACCCAGGAATGGACACGGAAAAATCTGTTGAAGGGCTCATGCAAAAAGCCTACCTAAGCTTGAAAACCTCCGATGCGGAAGGAGCCCAGCTTGCTTTGAACGAAGCCCTAAAGCTTGATTTTGAGCATCCGGAGGTTGCCTATGCGCTCAAATGCCTTTCCTGGTGGCTGGAACGCTTAAACAAGCTTAAGGATGTTCCTGGTTTGGACTGCGGGGGGTATATCCTTTCCCAGTGGAAGCATTTTTACCGTTTTCTGGACCGCATAGGACCATGGGAATACGATTCCTGCCTTTATGCGGTACGGCATTTTGTCTTTTCCCAGGCCCTGGGTTTTTTTGAGGATGTCCTGGGAGACGGAGAAAATCAGCATGATCCGGGGCTGCTTCTACAGGTAGGGCGCTGTTACAAGGGGGTTGGCAATTTTGAGGAATCCATCAAGTACCTGGAACAGGCAGCCCGGTTCCGGCGGGAAGATGGAGAAACACTTTCCGAGCTGGCGGACCTTAACGCCCTCTTGGAAGAAACCAGGGCTGCCAAGGCCCTGTTTAGGGAGGCTTTTTTTATTGATCCCCAGGGAATCGAAATCCGTAATTTAGAGTCGGAATTAATCCTCCGGCTGGCGGACCGGGTCCGGGAAGCCGGTTACAGCGGCCAGGAATTTCTGGAATGGATGCCCGTTTACGGCGCCCTCTACGGGGTTTTTTCGGTAAAGCGGGAGCTTAAGCTGGCAGAAATTGGCAAGCTTAAGCAGTCCATATTTACCCTGGAAAACGAAATCCGGGGAAGAAACGGGGAAGCGGGAATAAACCTCTTGATCCCCCGGCTTATCAACCGGTACCTCTGGCTGATAGATCACTATGAAAATACCAGGGCGGATCCGGCGCTTATTGAAGAGACGATGTTGAAGATAAAACTTGCCGATCCGGCGGTATATGAACAATACAGAAATTGACGGCCGCCTTGTGGGCCGTTTAACACAGGAGATTATGTAATGGCAGAAGCTGAAACCCAGGCCGAAACGCAGGCGGTTATATCGCCGCTCCTTAAAGAAGTTCAGGAAATGCTTAACGAGGAAAAATGGACCAGGGCTGCCCTGAGTAATTATTCCACCAGCCAGTTCAAGGAACTTGATGTACTTTTGAAGAAGGCCCGGGAAGAAAAGGTCTATGACGAACTAAAAAACCTTTGTGACGAACACCTGGTACACACCAAAAACAGCATCATTGCCCTGTACCTTTCGGGCATGATTGCCCTTTCACGGCAGCTTATTGATGATGCGGTCCTGGTGAATCTGGTAACAATCTTTGTGGATAACCACAAGTGGGGTATAGTCCGGTATCTGTGCGATGGTATCCTGGAATACGGTGAATCGAAGTTTGCCCTGCGGACCCTGGCGGATTGCTGTAAAAACGAAAATGAAGAAGAACCCATCATCGGTATCTGGGAACGGCTTGTCAAGGTTGATTATGAAGAAGCGGATATAGCCAAGTTACTGGCGGAACACTATGAAAAACTAAAAAATACCGAAACAGCGGTGGACTACTATAAAAAGTCCCTCCACCGTTATGTAAGCAAGGGCCTTTTTACCAATGTCCGGGAAATTTGGGCCAAATTGCTGGAATACTGCCCGGAGGATATCGACTTTTTCCTCCATGTGGAAAAGCGGATTGCCAAAAATGTAAGCGAAGACAAGGCGGTATTACTTCTGGAAGATGTCTATAACTCCTGCAAAAAGCGGGGAGAAATTGATACTGCCATAGGTATACTTAAACTTATTTTACAGTACGATGAACGGGATTCCATGGCCCGCCGGGAAATAACCGAATGTTTCCGGCTTAAATATGCCGATCACAGCCAGCTGGAGGAATATATCCGCATATCCAACCTGACACAGAACTGGCGTAATGTGCGGGAGGCAATTACCGATTTTGAAAAACATATCGCCTTTGACAAGGGCAGTTTTGTATTCCACCGTACCTGGGGAGTCGGCCGTATCGCCTCCATGCAGGGGGACGAAATTGTGGTGGACTTTGCCAAAAAGCGGGAACATTCCATGGCCCTTAAAATGGCCGTTAATGCCCTCCAGACCCTGTCCAAGAACCATATCTGGGTACTCAAGGCAACCCAGAAAAAAGAAAAACTCCATGAACGGGTAAAA
>BNVB01000142.1 GCA_025997795.1 Spirochaetia bacterium
GAGGCCGCAAAGATTATATGGACAACAGCTAAGGGAACAGGCGAAAGAACGATCTCTACCCGCAATGTCACGGAAGCGGTTGTTAAATTTTACGACCTCTATGTCTATTATTATGTTATTACAGGGTACGATAAAGTTACATTTATCGCAACCTTCGGCGAAGATTGGTAATGGATTTATGATATAAATACTTTGACTGTCATAGCAATACGTGTCCGATTGTATAATGTAATTACTTCTGCGCTTACTACCGTTGTTTGTGTTGTCTTTGTTGAAAGAAACTACGCCAACATGATTGCTTTTACTGATTCTTATGAAGACGGTTTTGTTCAAACCACAAGTAATCAGAAACAAAGGTTTCAAAGTTGGGTAAACACTTTAATTGACCCCGATAATAATGCTGCAAAATCGGGCCTAAGTAGCGCAAATGATTTGAAGCAACCAAAGGCAGAAACTGGCGATAAAATGGAGGAATTACTATTAAAGCTTCTTGGTGACGATGTTGAAGAATAAATTACATTATACGCCCCATGTGGCGCGTAAACAAAACCCTCTGCAATGAGGCTAAACTACGGAAGGAGTTTAAAAATGAAAAATAACAAATTTTCTGTGCTGGGACTATTGTCAATGGTGTTGATATTCGGTTTCGTTCAATCGTTTACAGCAGCGCAGACAGCGCCTACTGCTGCGGTATCTATTGCCGGAACTTCTTGGACAACATTTTATGTAGATGAAGATGAGTATGATGAAATGTTTATGCTGGTATTTGGAAAAAACAATATAAGGGTAGATAAAATTGAGCATGAAGTAACGGGTAGAACATTTACTTCATTTTTTTCTAGTACTTATGATGTTGGTACTTGGTCTCAAACAGGTAAAAATATAAATGTAAAATTTATTGAAACTATTTGGGATAAAAATTTTATTATGGTTAGGAAAATATTCTGGGAATTTAAACTTACAATTATTGATGAAAAAACTATGGAAGGTATTATTCTAAATAACGGAGAGATAATAGGTAATGCTGAATTATATAAGAAATAGCGTATGTTATACGCAGAGCCGCATAGATAGTGTTCCACCATATGTATACCCCCATATCTAGTGTTCCACCGTATGTATACCCCCATATCTGGCGTTCTATAGAATAATATCAATTGTAAAAATCATTTTTAATTACTTTACAATTGACAAATATGTACAATAAGGGTATACTTGGGTAGGAGGCCTTTGGAATGAAACTATCCAGGGAACAATACGGGGATCTTTACCTAAAAATGGTACAAACCCGTGCTTTTGAGGAGACCGCCGCCCGGCTTTTTGTGGAGGGCAAGGTTCACGGGACCGCTCACTTTTGCATTGGTGAGGAAGCAACCGGGGTGGGGGTCTGCGCCGCCCTGGAAAAAGAAGATATGATCGCCCAGACCCACCGGGGGCATAATCAGGCTATCGGCAAGGGGATGGATATAAAAAAGATGATGGCCGAATTTCTGGGCAAGGAAACAGGCTACTGTAAGGGGAAGGGCGGCTGTATGCATATCGCCGACTTTTCTGTGGGGAGCCTTGGGGCCAACGGCGTAGTGGGCGGGGGTATTCCGGTGGCCACCGGAGCTGCCCTTTCCCAGAAGTACTTTAAAAAACCCAACATTACCGTTAGTTTTTTCGGCGACGGGGCTACCAACGAAGGGGCCTTCCATGAATCGCTTAACCTTGCTTCGGTATGGCAGCTTCCTATTCTGTTTGTCTGTACCAACAACTATTACGGCATGTCTACCCATGTAAACCGTTCCATGCATATCGACGATATTTCCATCCGGGCAGCTTCCTACGGGATAAAGGGCATAGCCCTTGACGGCAACGATGTGCTTGCCATTTATGAGGAAACCAAAAAAGCCCGGGAGTATGTGCTGCACAACGGCCCCCTCTTTATGGTCCTTAACACCTACCGTTGGATGGGTCATTCCAAAAGCGATTCCCAGTTATACCGGACCAAGGAAGAGGTAAACGCCTGGAAAGAAAAATGTCCCATCAAGCGTTACCGGGAATACCTCTCTAAAGAAAAGATCTTTACAGAGAAGGAACTGGAAACCTTTGACAAACAGGCCCAGCGCAGAAAATTTGTTATTTTTCATTTTTAAACTC
>BNVB01000143.1 GCA_025997795.1 Spirochaetia bacterium
CATGCGGGCCCATGCCGCCGCCTATCCGGCGGCCATAAGTAAGGTAGAATACCGTAACGGCGACTGGGCAGTCCAACTGCGGGGTAAGTGGTTTTACTATGCTGGAGGCCGTTTTCTCCCGGAAGAACACCTGGAAGCGGCCGAATCCTATGCCCGCCAGTCGTTTTACGCCTATTTTCCGGAACTTCCCCCCTGGAAAGAGCCCGAAGGGGAGCAGGCGGAACGGCTTAAAAATGTGCTGGCCAACCGCAGGGCCAATCCTCCCCAGCGGGACCCGGAATTTTACGATACCCTTTGGCAGGCCCATAACCGGAACGAAGCTTCCAACAACCTGGTGCAGATTACGTTTTTGAAGAAGAATGTCGGGGTCCACAAGGAACTGGCAGCCCGGCTTGGCAAGATCAATACACTAATCCTGGAAGAAGCCAAAACCGATCCGGCGGTCCAGGATTTTATCGATACCATCGGTTCCATAGGTGCCTGGAACTGGCGTACTGTGGCCGCCACCGTAAGCCGGAGTTACCATTCCTATGCGGTGGCTTTGGATATACTGCCAAAAAATTTACGGGGCCTGGCCAGCTACTGGCAATGGACCGCTGATTATAATCCCGAATGGTACAAAGTGCCCTACAGTAAACGGTACCATCCGCCGCTTTCTGTGGTACGGATCTTTGAACGTTATGGTTTTTGCTGGGGCGGCAAGTGGCCCCTTTTTGATACGATGCACTTTGAATACCGGCCGGAGATACTCTTGCTCTACGGCATGAAGGTAGAGGATATATGAAAAAGCTTACAAAAAAGGCAGCCGGAAAAGAGCTGGTCCCCGGCGAAAAGATGCATATTGTATCGGCGCTGGTAGAAAACCGGGCAGGAACCCTAAGCCGGGTATCGGGACTTTTTGCCCGCCGGGGGTTTAACATAGACAGCCTTACCGTAGGCGAGACCGTGGACCCATCCATTTCCCGCATGACCATCGCCGTTACCGGAGACGATTCGGTACTGGAACAGATCGTCAAACAGCTGGAAAAACTGGTGGATGTAATCGCCGTCCGGGAACTGGATTCCGCTTCCTGCCTGCGCCGGGAAATTATGCTGGTCAAAGTAGGGGCCGCCGAAAAAACCCGGCCCGCGGTAATCGAGATTGCGGGGATCTTCCGCTCACGGATAATTGATGTTTCAACTACCACCATCACCATAGAAGCCACGGGGGACAAGGAAAAATTAAACGGCCTTTTAATGCTTCTTTCGCCCTATGGGGTACTGGAACTGGCCCGGACGGGGCTCGTGGCCCTGGAACGGGGCGAAAAGGTTCTTTCTATAAAAGATAGCTGATAACAACCCGGCTTTTTTTCAAAAAAGTATTGCTATTTTTATAAGTACAATATAATATGTATTTTAGAGGGTAATATGCGGTTTATATGGGACGAAAAGAAGAACCTGCTGAATATAAAGAAGCATAAAATCAGCTTTGCCCAGGCCGCCCAGGCCTTTTTTGACCCTTTTAAGAAAGAATACTATGATGATAAGCATAGTACCTTGAACGAGGATCGCCTAATGCTGGTCGGCTTTGCCAAAAACAGCATTTTGCTTATCAGTTTTACCCAGCCGGAACCGGAAACGGTCCGTATTATTTCCGCCCGAAGGGCAAATAAATATGAGGAGGAAAAATACTATTATGGGAATGGTTAGCTATACCCCCAAAACCATGCCCCCGGCAAGCCAGGAAGAATGGGACCGGGTGGCCGCGATTAAGGATGAGGAGATTGACTACTCCGACATCCCCCCCCTTGATACTCTTTCGCTCCGCTCTAGGCCGTCAGTGGATAGGGGTATGTACCGTCCCATAAAGGTGGCCGTTACGTGCAAACTGGATGCAGATGTGTTAGCCTGGCTCAAGCAGGGGGGGAAAGGTTATCAAACCCGGCTCAATTCTATTCTGCGCCAGGTCATGGTTCACGCTCAATGAGGCCCACAAAATCAAAAATGAAGAAGAAAAACCGCGAAGACTTTATGATATTTGCCAGAGGGGGTATCCTGTATCTGACGGGATACGGGAGCCGGTGCCGATTGTTTTGCGCAGTGAGGGAACATCTTGAAAAAGAGGACCTCGTCGCGAAGAGTAA
>BNVB01000144.1 GCA_025997795.1 Spirochaetia bacterium
TCATCTGCTCAGCTCGGCTCATGATGTCCCTGCTATTGTTCCGCGTCGCGGGGCTCTGGGCCATGGTTAGAATTTAACATGGCGCATCGGCTGGCCTATGGTTCGTTTTTTACGTGGCGCATCACGGCACTTTCTCCTGCACCGGCACCAAGCGCCATCCCCCTGTCTGTTTTATACACCCATTAGACTATAATCGTCAAGTGGTGACAGCACCATATGCGCGTACACTTGAAGCGCCTACACTGCACCATTTACAGTAATAATTTTGCGCCATTTTTGCCTCTTTATTTCAGTTCCAGCTTGATTCTACCCCATCTGATCTGTCATATAACGCCATACCAAACGATATTTACCCAAAATCATTAAAATACAAATAGAATTATACCACATTGCAGGCATTTGTCAATAGAAAATTCTTCCAAATTTGATAGATTTCATCAAGCGTCAAATCAATCCGGCCTATATCCAACGTAACCGGTATTCGTATTTCGCCGAGGTGTTTTTTGCCTATTATCTTCTGTGACGGCTCGTCAGACCCAACAGTGGCTAGAAGCTTGTCTATTTCTTCCTCGCTTAATATCTCTGTCCCTGATTTTTCGCTTTCCTCATGCCCGGGGGACGCTGCCTCAAAAAGTTTTTCCCCCAGCAAACGAAGACGCAATTCACGTAACTCCGCTGTTTCGGAAATGGAAATTTCAGAAAAGGCTTTAAGGCGGTCGCAATACTTTTCATAAAACTCCAGGCCTTCTACTGATTGTGAATATGCCGGATCGCCCGGTTTGCTGGCAGTATAACAGATGAGGTTTGTAATTTCAGACATCCTATCTCCTCACTTGCCTACCTTATACTAATTTTTCAAGAGTTTCATTAATCCATGTTTGTATTATTTCTCTTTGTTTTTCCTCCGTTTTTTCCTTTGATATATCGCTCAACTTTAATTTACTATATAGAATCGAACAATAGGTACCGCTGCCATCAGCGTCAAAACGATCCCATATTTTTTTTGCCATCTTCCCATTATAAAAAACCATGAATACCAAATAGTTGCCAATACCCTCCATAAAAGGCCAATCATTGCTGTCTCTTTTTTCAAAAATACCAATCCATGCCTCGTGTTCGTTTTCCTTATTATAAATATCATAACCGGCATCACGCATTTTTAAACAGTATTTTTCGTTATCCAAAGAGTTTTCAATCAAATGCATCATATTATAAAAATCACTTATTGCATCACCAATATTACTCGTAATTGGTTCGTGAATATATTGATCATAACTAGTAAAACAACCATTTTTCTCTTCCATAACAAGTTTTCTTATCATATAATCCTCCGGTGATTCTTCTGATACTTCAGATTTTTGTCGTTCAGTTTGGGATTCACTTTCTAGGTATTATTCAGGATTCGCCATTTGCGTTTGCCGTTCATTTTTACCCATCTCCCATTTTGAGCGCAATATCTGCCTTCCACATTAGAAAGGATTAGTTCTCCATTTGCCAGGATATATTTTCCTTTGACGCTTTCAACAAAGGGCTGCCATATAAAAAGAAACCAATGCGCGTGGGTTGATATTAAAGTAACATTTTCATTATCATAGTTTATCGTTCCTTTTCCATAAGGGGAATCATTGTAATAACTTACATAGGTATTTCCTTTTATAGTAAGTTTGAACGAACCATTTACCCATGTACCATCAAGTATACCGCCAAAATCCATATTTTCCTCCAAATAATCCGGCGCTACAGTGCCTTCATATACCAATTGTAACAGGCTGATCTGTCATATAATGCTAGATCAGAAGAAAATGTCATCGAATTAAGACAATTTATTTACAACTTTGAATTGCTAAAATTTCGCAAAAACCGCTTGACAAAAACGAAAAAATATGGTTTACTGATACATCATGTAAATACCATAACCGACTGAAGAACCAAAACAAGGATGGGTGGGAGTAGTCTGCCCAAATCTTTTGGTTCAAGGAGTCTGTTATGGAAAAGCCGCAGTTTTCGGAAGTCAATTATTTTGAGTGGTGGGACAATGAGGGCAAGAGCCATTGGGTTCCCCGCAATGGACAGCTTCGCAAAAAAAGCGGGGAGGAAGAAAAAGAAAGCCAAAAAAAGA
>BNVB01000145.1 GCA_025997795.1 Spirochaetia bacterium
CGGCCGATTTGCCTCATTCCCCTGTGCAAACACGTTTTCTAACAAAATAATACGAATTTGCCCTTCAAGCAAGGAAAAACCCTTGACATATCTTTTTTCATAAATTAGCATTAAATTTATGAGAAAGCCCGTAACTTGGCACGAAAATTGCTCTCTCTCTCTCTCTCTCTCTCTTATAGTATCCCTTTAATAAAAATTCTTTTCCCGCTGAACTTGCCCATGAACCCAAGATCTCCGGGTTCCGCTAAAGCGGAACCCCGGTTTCCACTAAAGTGGAACCCTTTTCCTCTAAAGAGGAACCCTTTCCACTCAACCCTTTTTGTCTCAAACCCTGTCATGGCAGGGAAAAATTTATAGAGGAGTAAAGAAATGAAAAAGAAAGTACAGTTTTTAACGGGAGCGGTTTTTACAGCAATGCTATTTGTTGCGGTTCTGTCATGCGGCGGCGGGGCAGGAGCAGGCTGGACACCGGAATATGCCATCGGCGACACGGGCCCCGGCGGTGGGAAAATTTTCTATGTAAGTCCAGCGACCTTTGGCCCCGGCAATGCGTGGCATTACCTGGAAGCGGCTCCGGTGGATATGGTCGGGGCGGATCCGTCCATAACAACCTTTAAATGGGTTTTCGACACCGTTCCCGAATTTTCCACATCAGTGGCCCTTGGGTCAGGTTATACCAATACTCAGACGATACTGAATGCAGACCCTGGCGCGCCTGCGGCGCTGGCCTGCAAGAATTACACCAGTCCCGCCCCCTACAGCAAAAACGACTGGTTCTTTCCCAGCAAGGATGAACTGAACCTGCTATACCTACAAAAAGATGTTATAGGCGGTTTGATGGGTGATCACTCTTCCTCGTCGCAATCCAATAAAAATAGCATGTGGTATCAAACTTTCCCCTCGGGCTTCCAGGGCGACACCTTAAAGGCAGTGGCCTGTCATGTCCGTCCCATCCGCGCTTTCTAACGCGGTAGCGAGGTAAGTGTCTGTCCACAAAGTCCGGCTAATGTCCGGCTTTGTGGACAGATGGGGCTTTGACTTTTAAACCGCCAGGTCGAAGAAGTCGAATAAGGATGAGAAGATAAATCTTACTTCTTTTACTTTTTCGACCTTGCGGTAATGAGGCTCCCCGCCCTGAAGCCCCCCCCTGCGCAGCAGGTTCTTGGGTATTCGACCCCCCGGCGAATAAACGACATCTGGATAGCAGCTCAAACCATAGAAACAGGCTCAAAACTTGTTACGCCGGACACCCATTTTAAAAATATCGGCGGGCTCCGGGTGCTGCTTCTGTCCGATAAATAACAGATAACCCGCCAGTTATGGTAAAATTTTCCTAAAAAATCTCCAAAATTCCCCTCCGCATACAAGCACTATGCAGGGTATTGCCATAAATAGTGTAAACCCCGCCTTTGTATGGAGGAAAACTATGGCGAAACACGAAAAGCCTGCAAAATATGCAAAGCATATTGCAGCTCACGACCCGATCATTGATCCCTGCTGGGACCCGGTATTCAAAAGTATTTTTACCAGGAATACCGTTCCCTCGGAAATAGCCCGGAAAAAACTGCTCTCGGCTATCCTGGAAGAACAAGTGAAAGAACTTAGCATAAGCGCCAATGAACCGCCGGTTTCCCGGCTGGACCAGCGGCAGATACGCTACGACATCCAGTGTCTCTTTAATTCCGGCGAACGGGCAGATATTGAGATGACCCTCTACCCGCACAAATGGGAAGTCTTCCGGATGGAGTACTATTTAAGCCGCCTCTTTGCCAGCCAGGAAATCCGGGAAGAAAAGGGGTCGTATAAAACCCTGAAACGGAGTTACCAGATTTCCCTTTTGGCACGGGGACAGTTGTTTGAGGACAACCGTTTTGATCATCGCTTTATCTACTACGATCCGGAAAGCAGAATCCCCTTCGGTGGACTAACAGCAATAATCACGCTAGAATTAGAAAAGCTGGGGGTAACAGCAGAAAAAGCAGTTTCCGCCATGAGCGAAAAAGAACGCTGGGCCGTATTTTTTAAGTATTACAACGATACGGAGAAACAGCCCCTGATACAAGAGATAACCCGCGAAGAGGAGGGCATAGCAAT
>BNVB01000146.1 GCA_025997795.1 Spirochaetia bacterium
AATCCTTCAATGTAGCGGGGCACATCGTCCACAAGAAGGCAGGAAGGAGCCGCCAGTCCCAGTTTGGAAAGGACAAAGCGGTAAACTTCCTTATCGGGCTTCCCCTTGAGTCCGTTCCCCCGAATGTCGAAAATAGTAGGAAAGAGATCCAGGAAACCAAGTTTATCCAGGACCCGCAGTGCATGTTCCCGGGGAGCGTTGGTCAATATTCCTATCGGAATACTAAGAGAAAGAAGGAAGGATCGAAGCCCGGGGTCCGGAGGAAGGATATCTGCTTCGTTTTCCGGGTGGATGAGGGCAAAGTAGTTTTCCGCCTCCGCCGCATCCATGCCCTCTTCGGCGCAAAGCCATTCCAGGGTGGTGCCGTAGTTACGCTCTGCGATACGTTCCTTCCGTACTGCCCAGGCTTCTTCCGGCGGAAGGCCCAGGCGGCGGGCGATGTAGTCGTTTACCCTGCGGCTTACCGCCTGTTCCAGTCCCCAGGAGGCGGAATAAAGGGTACCATCCAGATCAAAAAGGATGTATTCTATAGATGAGGCCATGCTGCATGGTAACAGGAAAGATACGATGAGAATAGTAATAAGCGATGATCGTTTTGGCTGGACAGATGAAGAACGGCGGGTGTTTGGCGAAGCGGAACTGATACGTGCAGACTGCCGGAACGAGGCGGATTTGATCCGTGCCTGCGCCGAAGCGGATGCCATACTGCTTAATCAGGCTCCCATGACAGGCCGGGTTATCCGTACTCTTAAAAAGTGCCGGGTCATCTCCCGTTATGGCATAGGTTACGACAATGTGGATATTAAAGCGGCGGAAGAAGCGGGAATCTGGGTAACCAATGTTCCCGCTTACTGTACCGAAGAAGTTGCCGAACATGCCCTGGGGCTGCTCCTTTCCTGTGTCAGGGCTATCCCGGAAAAAGACCGCGCCGTCCGGGAACGGTTTTGGAACATCAACCGGCCCATCAGGCGTATGTCCGGCCGGGTTTTGGGCATTGTCGGTTTCGGCGCCACCGGCCGGGCATTTTGGGAAAAGGTACAGGGTTTTGCCTTTAAGCGCATCCTTGTTACCGATCCCAAGGCAGCGGCAAAACTGGCCGCCGTCCGGGGCAATTTTGCAGGCGAGGCTGCGGGTTTTGACGAACTTATCCGCGAGGCGGATTTTATTTCCTTCCATGTTCCCCTTAACGAAAGCACCCGCCGCTGTGTTAACAAAGAAACCATTGCAGCCATGAAAGAGGGAGTTATCCTTATCAACACTTCCCGCGGCGGTTTAATAGACGAGGCAGCTCTGGCGGCGGCGCTTAAAAGCGGTAAAATTGCCGCGGCGGCGCTGGATGTATTTGAAAAAGAACCGCTGCCGCCGGATCATCCGTTCCTTGGTCTTTCCAATGTGGTCTTAACCGATCACAGCGCCTACTACAGCGTTGAATCGGTGTCGGAACTCAAGACCCGCACCGCCCTTAATGCCCGGGAAGTGCTGGAAGGAAAAATTCCCCGCACACCGGTAAACCGCCCGGTAATTGCTGCGGACCCGGCGGAATTCCTGGCCCGGAGGGAAGCGTGAATTCAATCATCGCCTACAATGCCGCAGACGCCAGCGAACACACAAGTCTTGTAAATGAAGATCTTTTTGCTTTCCGCAGTTCTTCCAGTGTCAACTGGATCAATATCAATACCCTGGATCAAAAAACGGTGAACGAACTGGCAGCGGAATACCACATCCATCCCCTTACGGTAGAAGACATCCTTGACACCAACCAGCGGCCCAAGGCAGAGGAATTTGACGATTATCTTTTTGTGGTACTAAAAGCAATACACCGGGATGAAGAAGGTTTTGGTTACGAACAGATCAGCATTGTTTTAAAGAGCGATACGGTGATCACCTTTCAGGAAAAACCCGGCGATAACTTTGACGGCATACGAAAACGGATTGTGAACAATGCCGGAAGGATACGCCGGTCCGGTGCGGATTACCTGGCCTATTCCCTTATAGATGCGGTGGCGGACGATTATTTTACCGTATTGGATACCATGAGCGATACCATAGAAGAACTGGAAGA
>BNVB01000147.1 GCA_025997795.1 Spirochaetia bacterium
CCCCATGATCGACCTGTTTAATACCCTGGTGGTTTCCCAGAAGCTGCCGATTTTCTCCATTTCCGGGGAACCCTACAACCAGCTTTTGGCCCGGATTGCCATGCAGGCCGAGGTTGACGTAATCGTTCTGGGGGGCATGGGCCTTAAATTCGACGATTACCTCTTCTTTAAGGATACCCTGGAACAGGGCGGATCCCTTTCCAAGACCGTTATGTTTGTCCATACTGCGGCGGACCCCACGGTAGAATGTCTTATGATACCCGATATGTCCCTGGCGGTGGCGGAACAGTTTGCCCTCCAGGACAAGGACGTGTTGGTACTTCTTACGGACATGACAAGTTTTGCCGATGCGATGAAGGAAATTGCCATTTCCCAGGAACAGGTACCTTCCAACCGGGGTTACCCCGGCGACTTATACAGCCAGCTGGCGGCCCGGTACGAAAAGGCCGTTGACTTTGATACCGCCGGTTCCATCACGGTGCTGGGGGTTACCACCATGCCCGGCGATGACGTAACCCACCCGGTACCGGACAATACGGGCTACATTACCGAAGGCCAGTATTACCTCCGGGGAGGCCGCATTGAACCCTTCGGTTCCCTTTCCCGGCTTAAACAGCAGGTAAACGGCAAGACCCGGAAGGATCACCGGGCCCTGATGGACGGCATGATCAAACTCTATTCGGCCTACAAGGATACGCTGGAAAAAAAGTCCATGGGCTTTACCATGAGCGCCTGGGACGAAAAACTGTTACAGTACGGCGAGCGCTTTGAAAAAGAAATGATGGATCTGTCGGTTAACATTTCGCTGGAAAAGGCTCTGGACCTGGGCTGGGAAATTCTTTCAAGTTGTTTTACCCGGGAAGAAACGGGGCTTCGTTCGGAGCTGACAAACGAATTCTGGCCCAAATAAGGATTGTCAAGCAGATGGCAAAACTAAGGCTCACCAAAAACGAGCAGAAGAAACAAAAAGACAGCCTCAAGATGTTTCAGCGTTATCTGCCTACGCTGATGCTGAAAAAACAGCAGCTCCAGGCAGAGATCCGTACCGTGGAAATCCGGGCCGACGAACTGCGGGCGGAAAAAGACCGGGTCGATGAAAGTTTTAAAAAATGGATGGGAATTTTTGGCGAAGAAGGGGTCTTTACCCCGGATATTCTGCGGATTACCAAACTGGTCGCCGGGGAAGGAAACATTGCCGGGGTGCCTATTCCGGTTTTTGAGGGAGCCGAGTTTGAGGCGGCCCAGTACGATTTGGTACAAAAACCGCTTTGGCTTGACCTGGCGGTAGAAAGTATGAAGAAGGTACTGCTTCTGGATCTGGAAACCCAGACCCTGGAAGAACAGCGGCGGCGGCTCCGGAAAGAACTCCAGACCACCAGCCAGCGGGTAAACCTCTTTGAAAAGATCAAGATTCCCGAGGCAAAGACCAATATCAAAAAAATTGGCGTTTACCTGGGGGATCAGCAGACCGCGGCGGTGGTGCGGGGAAAAATTTCCAAGCGGGGCATGGAGAGGACAGGCTGATGATTGTACCCATGAAAAAAGTGTCCCTCGTGGTGATGGACAAAAACAAAGAAACCGCCCTTGACCGGATCCGTGAACTGGGGGTTGTACACCTGGAACGGAAAACCGTGGCCTCCCCGGTTCTGACCGGGCTTATGGACCGCCGTACTCATCTGGAAATTGCCTCCGGGGTACTTACTGCTTTTACTCCCAAAAAAGGCAAAGCCGCCGCCGCTCCCGTGTTTGACGGCGACATAGTAGACCATGTCGTTGCCCTTTCTGAACGCCGCAAGATCCTGCAGGATCATATCTTTAGTACGGAGCGGGAAAAACAGCGTTTTGAAAAATGGGGGGATCTTCAACCCCGGGACTTTGCCAGCCTGGCCGAAAACGGAATCAATGCGTATCTCTACGATGTTTCATTGGCATCCTATGAACAAAACGTGGGGGAAGTGCCGGTAATTGTCCTGGCCTCAAGCAAAAAAGAAAATTCCGTACGCCTCCTGGCCTTTGACAGGATTCCCGGTGAAACCTCCTATCCAT
>BNVB01000148.1 GCA_025997795.1 Spirochaetia bacterium
TTGATTTCCAGGAGCCCTTCGGATTCCCGGGCAATTTCCTGAATATCCGTGGATACTTCCTGGAGACCGTTACGGCCTACTTCGGAGGCATCTGAAAGTTCTTCCACGTTTTTGGCGTTTTTTACCAGGGTTTGAGTAACGGACTGGATATCGGCAAGCATTTCTTCAATAGCCGAAGATGATTGGGATACGCTGGTGGTCTGTTTTTCCACATGTTCGTTCAACTTGTCGATATTCACCGTGATCTGTTCCATGGTGGCGTTTGTTTCGGTTACCGAAGCGCTTTGGTTAATTACCCGGCCCTTGATGCTTGCAATATTGGCGGTAATTTGGTTAATCGCCGCGGCAGTCTGGGTCATGTTGGCCGCCAGTTCATTGCCAATGTCAAAAAGAACAGCCGCCTGGTTTTTGATCGTAATGATCAATGCCCGGATCTTTTCCAGGGTCCGGTTAAAGTATGTTGAAAGGTCGCCAATCTCGTCCTTGTTTTTAACCGTGATACTCTTGGTTAAATCGCCTTCACCTTCGGAAATATCCTTTAAGGTGTGGGTAACATCAATAATGGGCTTAACAATGCCCGATACGATAAAAAAGACTATTATTGCGGCAACCACGGTGGTGATGGCGGCAAAAATAATAACAAACAAGGTCAAGTTACGGACTTCCCGGGTAACTTCGTTTAGGGGAATCCCTACCAAAAGGTTCCAGGGGGTGTCGGCATCTTCAAATACAATGGGATAGTAAATAAGGTATAACTCTGTTTCCAGTACCGGGGAATACCGGGTTATCTTTACTATATCGTCTGATTTTTTAAAGGCTGCTGCTACTTCTTCCAGCTGGTCTCCCAAGAGTTCCTTTTCATGGCTGTTGTCCCGGATATTTTGTTTAATCCGGGTTTTATCATAGTGGGCTACAATAGTACCGTTATTGGTGTAGACTCCGGTTACCCCTGTACCGTTGTAAAGCTGCTTGGCAATTTCGTCGCTGATGCTTTGTATGGCTGTTATGTAGTTAACCCCTACGATTCCCACGGGTTCTCTGGTTGACTCGGAAATGATGGTATACATGATGGTAACCACCGGAACTTCCCCTTTGTCCGCTACCTCCCTCCAGACCGGTTCGGTTATTACGGCATTGGACGGGTCCTTTAGTACCGTAACCAGATAATCTTCCCAGCCTTCAAAGCCATCGGGCATTTCCTCTATGGGCCCGTTCCGCCGGGTATAGGAGGTATGGTACTGGCTGCCGAACTGCTCGTCCAGTTCATCAAGGGCGTTGGGAAGCCAGGCGGTCCAGAGGCCGGTAAAGTCTTCATTTTCGTTTACCAGACTCCACAGTATGTTGTCAAAAATAACCCGCCGGTCTTCGGTGACAATGCTTTCGTATTCTCCAAAGATCTGGGCAAGCTGTTTTACCGCTTGTATATAGGCTTCTACCCGCCGTTCAATATCGACCGAGTGGGTATGGGCAATTTCCAGAGCATAGTCATGGGCCGCTTCTGTTTGAAGCCTGCTGGCCTGCCACAGGGTGATACCTGACGAGACAGACATAATGACAACAATAATGATGATGACAACCATGGAAATTTTTGCTTTCAGTTTCATAAAAACCTCTTATGGTTTATATGATAGTGGGTTGCGTTCTGAAAAGCCAATAATCCAGCTGGTTACACCATAAATCGTTATTCGACCTTAAACCGCGAGACTTCCCGGACCAAAATGTCAATATTTTCCTTGTTTTTGTTGCTTATCTCGTTTACCTGGGTAACCGCCGTATTGATCTGATCCGCCCCGGAGGCCATTTCGTTCATGCCCCCGGAGATTTCCTGGGTAACAAGTTCCAGATTTTTACTTTCCTGGATAACTTCTCTGGATCCTTCCTGCATTTCTACGGAACTTCCCTTAACTTGCTGGGTAATATCGTTGAGCATCCCAATGGCATCCAGGATCTGTTTGCTTCCTGTGGTCTGTTCCTCCATGGCATTCCGGATATTTGATTCCTGGTCAGCCACGGTTTTAACTC
>BNVB01000149.1 GCA_025997795.1 Spirochaetia bacterium
ACTTTTTGAGATAATCGGGACCGGCAGACAAAAACAGCTTTTTATGCTCACCGCCACACCGATCAATAATTCATTTCTTGACTTGCAGCATTTGATTGAACTCTTTACCCAGGGTGACGATAATTTCTTTGCCATTCCCCCTCTGGGTATACACAGTCTGAAAGGCCGTATCCGTACCATGGAATCCCAGCTTGATAAAATCGCTCTAAATGGCGAAGCTCCACTGGAAGCCGAAGCCATTCTAAAAGGCGACGCATTGGTAAAAGAGCTGGTGGTTCAGCGCAGCCGGACCTTTGTTAAAAAAAGCCTGAGCGCATCAGAGGGGGCTGAAGTTTTATTCCCCAACCGTGCCTCGCCCATCGTAGCCGATTATTCTCTCAAGGCAAGTTACGGAAAATTGATAGACGATTTTATTCACTCGTTTCTTAGAACCGATAAATCAGGCCGGAAAATCACCATCCTTTCTCTGGCAATCTACTCACCCTACGAGGACGCTTATTACAAAGGCGACAAAAGCAAGATTGACGATTTCCAGCAGGGACGGCAGGCGCAGATCGTCAACCTTATCAGGATTTTGCTGTTAAAGCGTTTTGAAAGTTCCGCTTCGGCTTTTGAGGAAACTTGCATCAGAATATTCGTGCGTCTCCGCAAATTCGTGGACGATTACAAAGAATACGGCAATGCCCGCGAGATTGAGCGGTTTTACCAGCACCAGGATCGGGTCATTGAACATATCAGCACATTTATCGAGGAGAACGCCCCCTATACCGAGGAAGAATTGGAAGACGATCTGCCCGAATATGTATGGGAAAATTCGTCTCCAACGGAGACGGGCGATCATTTTAATATAAACGATTTTGATATTCCGGTGATGATTCAGGAAACCCTGTGGGATTTGGAAGTTCTGGCGGATTTTATTGAAGACCTTATGGATATTGATCCCGTAAAAGATGATAAACTCAACACCCTGAAAAAAATCCTGAAAGAAGACAAACGCCTTGCCGGAAAAAAAGTAATCGTATTTTCGGAATACCGTTCCACCGCCCGCTATATTGAGCGGGAGCTGAAAAAAATAGGCATCAAAGGAATGTTTGAACTGGACGGGCAATCGCAGGTAGACCGGCGGGAAGTTATAGAACGCTTTGCCCCGTACTACAATGGAAAATCATCAAAGGAAGTCAAAGACGAAATACAACTCCTTATATCCACCGATGTGTTAGCCGAAGGTTTGAACCTGCAAGACGCAACCTGCTTAATCAACTACGAACTCCACTGGAACCCCGTCCGGCTTATGCAGCGCATAGGCCGTGTTGACCGCAGACGAAGCCGTGAAACGGAAGACGCATTGCTTAAGGATCACCCCCAGAATCTTGAAGAACGCAACACGGTCTATTTCTGGAATTTCCTGCCCCCCTCAGAACTGGAAGAATTGCTCTCCCTGTACAAAAGCGTTTCCCAAAAAACCCTGCGGATTTCAAAAACCCTGGGAATTGAAGGCAAGCAGCTTCTTACTCCCGATGACGATTACAACAGCCTTCAAGAATTTAACGCCGCCTATGAAGGAACCGAGAGCAAAGAAGAAGAAATGGCCCTGGAGTATCAGCGCTTAATGCAGGAAAACCCGAATTATGAAAAAACGGTAAAAAACATTCCCCTGAAAATTTATAGCGGGAAAAACGCAGACGCAAAAAAGGGTTTTTTCTTTTGCTATGAACTTCCCAGCAAACATTCCGACGGTTCATGGACAGCCCCCGGCGAAGGGTTTTATAAATGGTATTTTTTCGATTCCGGGACGGAGGAAATAGATGATCAAATACACGGAATTTGGTCTCTTATAAAATCAGAAAAAGAAACCCAAAGAATAATGACCATATCGGAAGACAGTTTTACCGCCATACGAAAGATCGTAGATTCCCATATCAATAAATCTTATATGAAAGCTATCCAGGCCCCTATAGGGATAAAACCCCGGCTGGTAACGTGGATGCAATTGTGTTAAACTATATGTGGGCATT
>BNVB01000150.1 GCA_025997795.1 Spirochaetia bacterium
GTTTAACGCTTGCAAAAAACCGGGAGATACTGGTATAATACTAAAAAGGCGTAATTTTAGACTGTATTAGGCGGTAAAAGAGGAGCATATGGATATCCAACTTCATGAACTCATCGAAAAGATAAAAAAAGAGGGCATTGAATCGGCCCAGACGGAAGCGGCAAAGCTTAAGGCCGATGCCGAAACCGAGGCCAAAAAGATCATTGACGATGCAAAACGTCAGGCCGAAGGTTTTATTGCCGCAGGCAAGGCCGATGCGGAACGGAGCGAAAAGGCCGGCATTTCAGCGGTCGAACAGGCATCCCGGAACCTGGTATTGGCCTTTAAGGGTGAAATTCAGGGGCTTTTGGACAAACTTATATCAGAAGCGGTGTCAGCCTCCTATTCTACCGATATTGTCAAGGGTATTCTGCCGGATTTAGTCAAAAACTGGGCGGTAAAAAATACCGATTCCCTTTCAGTGGTGCTTTCCGAAGGCGATTTAAAGAAGCTGGACGATTCCTTCAAGGCCGGTCTAAGCTCCCGTCTTAAAGGCGGGGTGGACTTTAAGGTTGGAAAAACCCTGGATGCCGGTTTCCACATCGCCGAAAAAGACGGGTCGGCCTTCTACGATTTTTCTGCAGAAGCGGTGGTAAAACTTCTTTCGGCTTATCTTAACCCCCGCCTGGCGGAAACCCTCAAAAGCGCGGCAAAGGGGCTATAAACTTTGAGGAATTACTACTACTTTGTAGCAACCCTTCCCTTTATCAGCTATGACGATCCGCCGTCAATGAGTTCCGAAGAATTCCGTGAGCTTTGTTACAGCCTTCTGGAACCGGAAGATGCGGAAATGGTACAGTACTGCCGTTATGATTCCCAAATGGCCGTCGAGACCGTTCAGCCCACGGGTTCGGATTTTATCGATCTGCTCATGGCCCGGGAACGAACCCTGGCGCTCAATCTGGCCTATCTCCGGGCAGCCCGGCTTAAACGCCAGTCCCCCGGAGATCCCCCCCATGATGTACCACGGGCCGAGGCGGTGGCCAAGGCGGCTTTTGAAATGGAGGATCCGCTCCAGGCATCGCTTTATATCGACCGGGCCCGCTGGGGCGCCCTGGATGCCATGGTGGGTATTGATTTGTTTGGGGTAAACAATATTTTTGCCTATTTAATGAAGCTCCAGCTTTTGGAACGGAAACAGTCTTTTGATACTGAAAAAGGATCCGTCGAGTACCGGAAACTCTACGATACGATACTGAACGAATATAACACCAAGGCGTAAAGAGGATATAATGAAAGGAACCAAGGGAAAAGTCGCCGCAGTCAACGGTAACATGGTGGCCGTCGATTTTGACGGCGCCGTAATGATGAACGAAGTGGCGTTCATTGAAACCGAAGGAAAAAAACTTAAGGGCGAGGTTATCCGTATCAAAGGAAACACCTGCAGCCTCCAGGTTTTTGAGATGACCAAGGGTATCACCGTAGGGGACAGTGTCGATTTTTCCGGGGATATGCTCGCCATTGAACTGGGGCCGGGCCTCTTAACCCAGGTTTACGACGGCCTCCAGAACCCCCTGCCCCGGCTGGCGGAAAAGTGCGGTTACTTCCTGGAACGGGGGGTCTATCTGGAACCCCTGTCACTGGAAAGGGAATGGGCCTTTACCCCCAAGGCCGCTGTGGGAGACAAGGTAGTACGGGCCGATACCCTGGGAACCGTACCCGAAGGGGTTTTTACCCACCGGATCATGGTGCCCTTTAATATGTATAAAAACTATACGGTTAAATCGATTATGCCAGCGGGAAACTATAAACTCCGGGATACCATTGCCGTTCTGGCCGATGAAAAAGGGGAAGAAAGTAATGTGGGCCTTTCTTTCTTCTGGCCGGTAAAGCGTGCAATTAACTGTTACGAAGAACGGTACAAACCGGAAGATCCCATGGTAACCCAGGTACGGCTTATTGATACCTTCTTCCCCGTAGCCAGGGGCGGTACCTACTGCGTACCCGGT
>BNVB01000151.1 GCA_025997795.1 Spirochaetia bacterium
CGGCGAGCTTGTCTTCAAGGTGTTTCCGCAGCACCGCCCAATTGGCTTTTTGGACCGCGTCTTCTTTATTTGCCGGTATTCCCCGGTCAAACAGAGCACTGGACCCTCGGTCTCCATCAATCAGGCATCTTTTTTCGCTGGCTGAGTAAAAAAGCGGACGCCTTTGTAAACAAATATATTCCGTCCCTGACTATCAAAAAATTTCGTATTATGGAAGCATCTCAAATTCTGGAAGGGATCAATCTGATCCTTAAGTTAGTTAAGTATATCGTGATTTTTTTGCAGTTGTTCCTGACTATTCCGTTGATATTCAGCCTGTTTGAACCCACCCAGGATTTGGCGGCCTCTCTTTTTGACCTGGTGCTTTCTCCCCTCAAGCATGTGCTGATAAGCCTTGTTGAATATATTCCCAACCTCATTACGATTATCATATTTATTTTAATCGCCAAGTATGCCATTAGGTCCCTTAAATTTTTTGCCAAACGGCTTGAAAAAGAAAAAATTGTTATTCCCGGTTTTTACCCCGAGTGGGCCCAGCCCACCTTTAATATACTCCGCTTTTTAATCTACGCCTTTACCGTGGCGGTAATTTACCCATACCTGCCCGGATCAAGTTCGCGGGTTTTTCAAGGTGTCTCGGTGTTTGTGGGTATCATCATTTCATTTGGATCAGGATCGGCCATAACCAATCTGGTGGCAGGGCTGGTGATTACCTATATGCGGCCCTTTAAACTTGGCGACCGTATTCAGATTCAGAATGTAACAGGTTTTGTGGTAGAAAAGTCTCCGGTTATTATCCGGCTGCGGACTCACAAGAACGAATATGTTACTTTTCCCAACAGCATGGTGCTTACTTCCAGCATCATCAACTACCATACTTCTACCGATGAAGAAGGGTTAATTCTTAATGCGGAAATAACTTTTGGGTATGCAACCCCCTGGCAGACGGTACATGAAATCCTTATCGCAGCTGCCCTAAAAACAAGTTATATCCTTCCGGAGCCCAAACCTTTTGTACTCCAGACAGCGCTGGAGGATTTTTATGCCCGCTACCAGATCAACGCCTACACGAGGGATGTGGATTATGTGCCGGCAATTTATTCAGAGTTGTTTGCCAATATCCAGAACGGTTTCCGGGAAACGGGGCTGGATCTTACCGCTTCCCACTTCAGGATTAATCTGGTTAAAGATAATGCGGCATCCATAACTTGACATATCCCGGTAATTCTGTTATTCTTTTGTAACCAAAAAACAATAGGAGTGATGATATGAAGACGTTAGGTTATTACAATGGAACAATCGGTGAAATTGACCAAATGATGGTACCGATGAACGACCGGGCCTGTTATTTTGGAGATGGCGTGTATGATGTGACCTATGCGGCAAACGATGTAATCTTTGCCATAGACGACCATATCGATAGATTTTTTAACAGTGCGGGGCTTCTTGAAATAAAAATTACCATGACCAAGGCAGAAGTAAAAACACTTCTAGAGGATTTGGTAAAAAAAGTAGACGCTAAAAACGGAACCTTTGTATATTGGCAGGTATCCCGCGGAACAGCCCCCAGGGCTCATGTTTTTCCCAGTGTTCCCTCGAACCTGTGGGTAATGATATGGGGTCAGGATTTACGGAACAATTTTGTACCCTTCAAGGTACTTACCCTGGAGGACACCCGTTTTTTACACTGTAACATCAAAACGCTTAATTTGATTCCCAGCGTTATGGCCAACGAAAAAGCAAAACGGGCAGGCTGTGAAGAAGTGATCTTTCACCGGGACGGCCGCATTACCGAATGTGCCCACAGTAATGTGCATATCATCCAAAACGGGATTTTCCGCACTTCCCCCACGGATAACCTTATCCTGCCCGGCATTGCCCGGGGGCATCTGGCAAAACTTGCCCAGGGTCTTACTATCCCCGTGGATATGTCGCCCTTTACCCTTAAGGATCTTTTTGCCGCCG
>BNVB01000152.1 GCA_025997795.1 Spirochaetia bacterium
ATATGTAAATTATATAAATAAAGTTGCCCAAGAATCTTCACTACATAAAGTAAAAGAAAAGCAATTTTATAAAAAAGGCGCAAACGTCACATAACAGGATTGTATACGCTGCGCCCGCAGTAGTGGGCTTGGCCTGCGAAAAAACGCAGTCGGCCTACGGCCTTTGTGCATTTTTTTCTCCGGCACATTTTTGCGGTTGCTGGAAACCTGCGGTTTCCTTTATCGCAACCGCAAAAACGTCGTATACAACCGGAACGTTAGACGCAATACGCCCTAAGATTTTGTTAAAATATTGACATAAAATGTCTGATGTAATACAATAATAAATAAGGAGAATTAAATGAAACATTTGGGCACAAAAACATTAGAAACAGACCGCCTTATTTTGAGACAGTTTACATTAAATGATGCCGAATTTGTGTATAAAAACTGGGCAAACGATGATGATGTAACAAAATATTTAACATGGGAAACACATAAAGATGTAAATATTTCGAAAAAAGTTCTGGAAGAATGGATCGCAAAATATATTAAGGACGATTTTTATAATTGGGCAATTGTATTAAAAAATATAAATGAACCAATTGGCAGTATTAGTGTTGTAAAACAAAATGATGAAATAAAGATGGTACATATAGGTTATTGTATAGGGAAAAAATGGTGGCATAAAGGAATAATGTCAGAGGCATTATCGGCACTTATAAAATATTTTTTTGAGGAAGTTGGCATAAACAGAATAGAATCAAGACATGATCCAAATAATCCAAATTCAGGAAAAGTAATGGAAAAATGTGGATTAAAATATGAAGGAACAATGAGACAGGCCGATAAAAATAATCAAGGAATTTGTGATTATAGTGAATATGGAATACTTGCAGAAGAATATTATAATAAATAAAATAAAAAATGGGGTACGGGCGTACTGCGTCTAACATACGCTATACGCTGCGCCGCAATAGCGGCTTGGCCTACAGAAAAACGCAGTCGGCCTACGGCCTTTGTGCGTTTTTCTTCCGGCACATTTTTGCGGTTGCTGGAAACCTGCGGTTTCCTTTATCGCAACCGCAAAAACGTCGTATAGCTTTCACGTTATGCGACATTTTGGCTGAAATTGTTTGAAAATATTTGAATATATATTGACAAAAAACGATAAATATGTAATGATTTATGAAAATTATAGTTAGAAGGTAGAAAAGGTGATAATACGTTATTTAACAATATTCCCAGGTTTTATAATTTGTGCTTTATTGTTTTGTATTTCAATAATATTGTTAATTGTAAAAAGGAAAACTCTACAAAGGTTCATAAGAATTATCTTTATTATAGTGGCAATTATTTCATTTGGTTTTATTTGTTTGGTTATTGTTTTTGAAATAGTTAATTCAGTGGCAATAATTGGAGGAGCTGATGGACCAACAGCTATATATGTAAATGAATTAAATAATAAAATAATGAAATAGAATTATTATATACTGATTATGAAATAGTTTCTTATACTGAACATAATATAATGACAAATGAAAATGCTATACAAATGAATTTAAAATTAAAAATAACAAATTTTAAGAAATTAAATCTATTGGAAAATAGTATTAAACCAATAATTAATCTCAATTTCAATAATAAAAAATATATAGCACGGGGACAATTAGTTTTCCTGTCAACATTTCCTAAAGAATGTGATTATATGTTTCCATTGAATGTTGATGGGAAAATAGAATTTTTTGAAGATAAAATTATTGATTTCTTAGGATTTGAAAATAAATAAAATATAAAGCAGCCAAAACGTCGCATAACAGGACTGTTTACGCTTCGCCCCTTCGGGGCTCGGGCTACGAAAAAACGCAGTCGGCGCCATAAGCGCCTTTGTACGTTCTTTCTCCGCCACATTTTTTGTTGCCCGATAAGGGAAACCGTAGGTTTCCAGGGCAACAAAAAATGTGGCGAGATCGG
>BNVB01000153.1 GCA_025997795.1 Spirochaetia bacterium
CAGTCCATGATCGCTTCGCCGTCGTCCACTTCCCCTATACGGTGGCTTTTTCCCGTATAAAAGAGAATCCGCTCGGTGGTGGTGGTTTTTCCGGCGTCAATGTGGGCCATGATACCAATGTTGCGCATTAAACGAAGGTTCATGGGGGTATTGTAACAGCTTGTCCAAGAAGAGTACAATGGGTATGTATGAACAATGAACTATCCTATGTCCTTGTAACTCCCTACACTATTGCCAAGAGCCGTACCGGCGGAGTTATCGCCCGGCTTCTTTCCCGGCTGGACCTTGAGCTGGCGGGTATCCAGATGATCATTCCCGATGAAAGTTTTGTCCGGGAATATGCCAAACTCCTGCGGGCAGAAAACACCATCAATAATATTACCCTGTTGGCGGATTATGTAGAGCGGAATTTTATTTCCGGCGGCCGGGCCCACCGTACGCTGCTCCTTCTTTTCCGGGGCCCCGAAGCCTGCCGGAAACTGTCCGACATCTGCGGCGCCCTCTATGCGGAAAACCGGGGTATCGAATCCCTTACGGGCGAAACAATCCGGGACACCTACGCAGACCTTCTTTTTGATCCCGCCGATCCTGACAAGGTAATATATTTTGAGCCCGCCGTTATTACCCCCCGTAATCAAAAAGATGCCGACAGGGACCTGGTGGTTATTTCCCGGTTTCTTAAGGGCAAGGAAAATATCGTCGCAAATGTTGAGTACACCGATCCTTCCGTAATTGAACAAACCCTGGTTATCCTTAAACCCGATAACTGGACCTACGCCTCTTCAAAACCGGGGACGATCATCGACATATTTTCCCGGACCGGTATGCGTATTGTGGGGATCAAAACCCACCAGTTTACCCTGGACGAAGCCCTGGAATTTACGGCCCCGTGGAAGCGGCCCTGCGGGAAAAACTTGCCCCGGTGTTCGGCCAAAAGGCTGCGGAAGTGCTGGAGCGGGAATTTGAGATGACCCTGAGCGAAGGAACCAAACTTAAACTAACGGAAAGTTTTGGCCGGGAATATGCCCAAAGCCAGTTCCGGGACATTATTGAATTTATGTCGGGTATGCGCCCCGGCAATACCGGCGACAACAAATCCGTTAAGACCATGATTCTGATATACGAAGGCGAGGGGGCCATACACAAAATCCGGGAAGTACTGGGCCCCACGGACCCCCTCAAGGCGCCGGGAGGCACGGTGCGCCGGGAATTCGGCAGTAATGTAATGGTCAACACCGCCCATGCCTCGGATTCGGCAGACAGTTTTAAGCGTGAACAGGCCATTGTAAAGATACATGAAAATACCCTGCGGGATATTATTGAGGAACACCTGGGCGGGAAGTGAAATTGCGAAACCGCCGGCGTGGTGGAATGGTAGACACTGGGGACTTAAAATCCCCTCCCCGTAAGGGGGTATGAGTTCGAGTCTCATCGCCGGCAATGAATTAACGGAGCAGACCCATGCTGATTGACACCCACGCCCACCTTTCCATGCTGGAACGGCGAGGCATAGACCCCCATGTAACCCTGAGCGGACTTTTTGCCGCAGGCTTTGGGGGCATTATCGACATTAGTCTGGATCCGGGGGATCTGCCAAAGCGCATTGCCGATTTTTCCGTATATCCCCGGGTACGTTTTGCCAGCGGCCTTTGGCCCCATGCTCCCGCCATAGCCAACCGGGCGGCGCTTGTTCCCGCGCTGGAACGGGACATACTCGCCGCCCCGCCGGGGCTGGTTTGCGCCCTGGGGGAATTTGGCCTGGATCACCACTGGAACAACGAAAGCGCACATGCCGAAGGCAGTACCGATTTAAGAGGCGAGCGGGAACTCATGGAAATGCA
>BNVB01000154.1 GCA_025997795.1 Spirochaetia bacterium
ATTCCCGGTTTTAGTTTGTTTCCGGCGGCGGCCAGTACCGCTGGGGGCAGAAGGGCCCGGACGCTAAAGGTAAAGGACTGGCTGTCTGCCTGGGGCGAAACCAAATCAACCTCGCCCGGGTATACATCACCCGCGCCGTCTACCCGCACTCTGGCGGCCATTCCCCTGCGGAGCCGGAGGGCATCTTCTTCCCGCAAAGGAAAGATCACATAAAGAGAACCGGTGTCCATGAGCGTAAGGATCTTGTCTTCTTTTTTTGCCCGTTCCCCTTCTTCCAGGTAACGAGCCCCCACGGTTCCGGCGGAGGGACTGTAAATGGTAAGTTCCGCCTGGGCAATACGGACCGATTCCAGTTCCTTTACCGCAGCTTCCAACTGAGCTTCCGCTGCTTCCGCTTCTGCCCGGAGGGTAGCAACAGAAAGAAAAATCAGCGCCGCCCGCCGTTCCGCTTCGCTTGTAAAACCATTGGGCGGATAAAGCCCCGCAGTACGAAGGTCCTTGTCCCTAAGGCCCACCGTACGAATTTCCAGGTCCCGCTCCATAAGACGGATCTGTTCTTCGGCGCTGGAAAGACCAAAACGATTTTCCCGTATCGCCTCATCGCTGAGTCCTCCCGCAGCATAAAGGGTTTCCTGATCTTCCGCCTTCCGCCGCTGTTCCTCCAGAGCTTTTTTTGCCTGGTTTAGTTCCGCCTCCACCCGGGTTATGCTTAAAATTTCCGCTTCGGCATTGAACTCACCTTCCATAAGCCGGGAGCGGGCAAGCTTTAGCGCCGCCTCCGCCTGGGAACGGGCATTCTCTGCCCGGCCCACCGCCAGCTCTATCTGCGGATTTTCAAGTTCAGCGATCCTGGCCCCCCGGCTTACCGCCGCACCTTCCCGGTAGTAGAGGCGGCGGATTACACCGTCCTGGGAAGCGTTGATGTCAACCTTGGTAAGGAACGATAAACTTCCAAAACCCGAGACTTCTTCCGTCAAGAGCCGTTCTTCCGCCGGAATAAGCGCCGCAGAAAAAGACCCGTCCGAAGAAGCCTGGACTTTACCGCAGGAAACCAATAAACCCGGCAGTATCAAAAAAACCGGTATCATCCTAACAAAACTGTGCCACATACCTTACTCCTCTTTGTTTGTTTTTAACCGCGATTCAATGCTCCCCGGCGGCAGATCGATAAGCCGTTCCAGGGCCCTTTCCGCTTCCAGTAATACCGCCGCGGTTTCCGCCGCAGAAACTTCTTTTGCAGCATACTCAAGCCGTTCTTCCATCAGTTGTATCCGGGTGATCTTTCCCAGCGAAAGAAGCAGTTCCGAAAGCCGGTACTTTTCTGCCGCCAGGGAAAGTATCTCCAGCGAGAGAAGACGGCGTTCCTCGCTTAAGCGAAGATTGTTTACTTCCATCGCTGCTTCCCGGCCCATCCTTTCCAGCGCCCGCTGATAGTTCTCCCGTTCCAGCGCCAGGGCCAGGTTCGTTTGTTTGGCGCTTAAACCCGCCGCGGGATCCGGCGCCGGACTAAAAGAAGTCTGCACCCTGGCAGTTCTGTCGTAGGGGTGTTCCCATCCGGCGTTCCCGCCGGCGCCGGCGTTAAACCAGGGAGAAGCAAAATTGACCGAAACCCCAAAGGACCAGCTTTGCCGGTTCAAAGGATAACGCTGGCCGCTGACGGAATAATTTCCGGTAAGTTTGATCGTTGGAATCCAGGTACGGGAAGCGAGTTTAGTTTCGGTCTCTCTTTGCATGATTGAATGAACCATCCGGTAAAGTCCGGGGTTTCTTCCCAATGCAGATCGGCGTACCGTTTCTGCATCGGGAATAAAAGCCGCCCGGTGTATGTCCACCC
>BNVB01000155.1 GCA_025997795.1 Spirochaetia bacterium
AGCAGGACGGCTGGTATTTAACGAAGAAATGCCTGCGGAAATTCCCTTTATCAACTATGAATTAAAAGACAAGGAACTGCGGGCCCTTATTGAAAATATCTTTAGCGAAAAAGGTTCCTGGACCACGGTGCGGATGCTGGATGTGATCAAAGCCACGGGGTACAAATATGCCACGGTCTTTGGCGCTACCATCGGCGTGGACGATATTGTGGTACCCAAAGAAAAACCTGCTATGATGGAAGAAGCCAACAAAAAAGTTGAAGAGATCCAGAAACAGTGGCGCCAGGGCCACATTACCCAGGAAGAACGGTACAACCGGGTAGTCGAAGTATGGTCCAAGACCAACGAAGATCTTACCAATATTATGATGAAAACCCTGGAAGCGGACCGGGACGGTTTTAACTCGGTATATATGATGGCCAACTCCGGCGCCCGGGGAAGCCGCAACCAGATCCGCCAGTTGGCGGGTATGCGGGGTCTTATGGCCAAGCCTTCCGGCGACATCATTGAACTGCCCATCAGGGCCAACTTTAAAGAAGGCCTTTCGGTTATCGAATTCTTTATCTCCACCAACGGCGCCCGGAAGGGTCTTGCCGATACGGCCCTTAAAACTGCCGAAGCAGGTTATCTAACCCGCCGCCTGGTGGACATTGCCCAGGATGTGGTGGTTAACGAAGATGACTGCGGTACAATCAACGGTATTTCTTATTCTGCCATCAAAGACGGCGAGGATATTGTGGAACCCCTGCGGGACCGCATTGTGGGCCGTTATACCCTGGAACGGGTAAAACACCCCATCACCGGCGAATTGATTGTGGATGTAAACGAAGAAATTACCGAGGAAATTGCCAACCAGATCGATGCCGCAGGAGTTGAGTGGGTACGGATTAGGACAGTCCTTACCTGCGAGGCCAAACACGGTGTCTGCCGTAAGTGTTACGGCAGAAACCTGGCCACCAACCGCTCGGTGGATATTGGCGAGGCGGTGGGAACCATCGCTGCCCAGTCCATCGGTCAGCCGGGAACCCAGCTTACCATGCGGACCTTCCATATCGGCGGCGCCGCTACCAAGATAAGCGAAGAAAACAGAACCTTTCTTAAATATCCGGTATATGTCCGGGAAGTGTCCGGGGCCCATGTGGAACTGGAAAACAGCCATTGGCTTTTTACCCGCAAAGGGTATGCCATGGTCAACAAGGTAATGAAGGAATACAAGATCGAATCCAAGGATGAACTCCTGGTAGAAGACGGCAAACGGATAATCCGGGGCGAACCTATCATAAGGCACGGAACCAAGGATATCCTTTCGCAGGAAATTGCCTATGCTCTGGTGCTGGAAGCATCGGGCCGTTCCAAAACCAAGACCCTCCTGCTTATCGGCCAGGATCAGAAGATAGAAATTCGTAACGGTTCTGAATTTGTGGTAAAAAAGGGCGATGTGGTAGAGGCGGAAAAAACTATCGCCACCTTCGATCCCTTTAGCGATCCCATTATTGCCGAAGCCAGCGGTATTGTTAAGTACGAAGACATTATCCCCGGTACCACGCTTAAAGAAGAAATTGACGAAGAAACGGGGAACATTGAAAAACGGATCACCGAATTCCAGCTTGAAAGCAAACAGCCCAGGATCTTTATTACCGATGATGACGGTAACGAACTTGCTTCTTACTTTCTGCCCGGCGGCGCTTATATCCAGGTAGACGGCGGCGAAAAGATCCATGCCGGACGAACCATCGCCAAGACCCTTAAAGAAAGCGCCAAGGCCATGGACATTACTTCCGGTCTTCCCCGGGTTTCTGAACTTTTTGAAGCCCGCAAACCAAAGAGCCCTGCG
>BNVB01000156.1 GCA_025997795.1 Spirochaetia bacterium
ATAAAGCTGCATAACGAAAAGGGAAAGGGACTCGCCTTTGATATACAGCTGCCCCTTAAGGTTTAATCGTTTTATGTTTTATTGACACCGCCGTGAGTTTGCTATAAATTGGTATTGTGGCATACATAAAACATCTATTTGACCGTAACTTTCTGGAATACGCCTCCTATGTAATAAAGGACAGGGCCATTCCCGACCTGGAAGATGGTCTTAAACCGGTACAGCGGCGCATTCTCCATTCGCTTTTTGAAATGGACGATGGCAAGTTCCACAAGGTGGCCAATGTGGTGGGCCACTGTATGCAGTACCACCCCCACGGGGATGCGTCTATCGGCAGCGCCCTCGTGGTATTGGCCAACAAGGATCTGTTCATTGACCGGCAGGGGAACTTTGGCAATATCTATACCGGTGACGAAGCTTCTGCGGCCAGGTACATCGAATGCCGTTCTACTCCCCTGGCAAAGGATATTTTTTACAACCCCAAGTTAACCCCCATGGTAGATTCCTACGACGGCAGAAAAAAAGAGCCGGTCCTTTATCCTGCAAAAATTCCGGTAATCCTTGTTATGGGCGCCGAAGGTATAGCCGTGGGTATGTCTACCAAAATACTGCCCCACAATGTACTTGAAGTACTGGAGGCGGAAAAAGCCTGCCTCGCGGGAAAGAAGTTCCAGCTGTATCCTGATTTTCCTACCGGCGGTTTGGTGGATGTATCGGAATACCAGGACGGCAACGGCAAAGTTCTGGTCCGGGCCAAACTTGATACCTCGGATCCCAAACGTATTGTAATCCGCGAACTTCCCTTTGGTTCTACCACCGAAAGCATGATGGCCAGCATAGAAACGGCGGCCAAGTCGGGGCGGCTTAAGATTCAGGGCATAAGCGATTTTACCACAGAAAAAGTAGAGATAGAAATTAAACTTGCCCGCGGGATCTATTCAGAAGAAACCGTGGATGCCCTTTTTGGTTTTACCGAATGTGAACAATCAATTTCGGTAAACTTCCTTGTTATTAAAAACGGCCTTCCTACGATCATGACCGTAACAGAGGTCATAAAGTATCACGCTAAACTGCTGGTTAGAATTCTTACCAAAGAACTGGAACTGGAAAAAAGCGAACTCCTGGACAAGCTCCACCTGCGTACCCTGGAGCGGATCTTTGTGGAAGAACGAATTTACAAGGCCATCGAAAAAATGAAAACCGTCAAGGGGGTTACCGATTCAGTTATTGCCGGTTTTAAACCCTTTGCCAAAGAAATAGCACGGCCGGTAAGTCCCGAAGATGTGGAACACCTTTTGCGTATTCCTATCCGGCGTATTTCGCTCTACGACATTAACAAAGCCCGGGAAGAAATGGAAGCCATCCAGGTCCGGATAAAACAGATCAACAGCCACCTAAAAAATATTACTTCCTATGCATTACATTTTCTTGACGGCATTATCGCCAGGATAAAGGCAGATGAAGAACTTGGCGGAGGGATCCGGCGGACCAAGGTAGGATTTTTTGACAAGATCGACGTAAAGGAAGTTGTCCGCAAGGATGTGCAGCTTAAATACGACAGAAGCTCCGGTTACCTGGGAACTTCCGTATCCGGCGGCGAAACGGCGGCGGAACTTTCGCCCTTTGACAGAATCCTTGTAATCCGCAGTAACGGCCTTTGGTCGGTTACGGATATTCCCGAAAAAGCCTTTGTGGGCCCCAATGCAGTATACATCGGCGAAGCCAACAAAGATATTCTTGCCTCCATCGTCTTTACCCTAATCTACAAAGAACCCAAGACAGG
>BNVB01000157.1 GCA_025997795.1 Spirochaetia bacterium
GCTCAAAACGCCGGAACTCTGTCGGGTTGCAATAGTGCAGTATGGCTGGGCACTTCAGTATGTGCCGGAAGATCTCAAAACGCCGGAACTCTGCCGGGTTGCAGTAGAGCAGAATGGCAGTGCGCTTGAATTTGTGCCGGAAGATCTCAAAACGGCGGAACTCTGCCTGGCTGCGATGGAGCAGGGTCCGATTGGATGGGCACTTCAGTATGTGCCGGAAGATCTCAAAACGGCGGAACTTTGCCTGGCTGTAGTGGAGCAGGATCCGATTGGCTGGGCACTTCAGTATGTGCCGGAAGATCTCAAAACGCCGGAACTCTGCCGGGTTGCAGTAGAGCAGAATGGCAGTGCGTTTCAATATGTGCCGGAAGATCTCAAAACGCCGGAACTCTGCCGGATTGCAGTAGAGCAGTATGGCGCGTTTCAATATGTGCCGGAAGATCTCAAAACAGCGGAACTCTGCTGGACCGCAGTGGAGCGGGAGATAGATATGCTTCAGTATGTACCGGAAAAACTCAAGACAGCGGAAATCTGCCAAGCCGCAGTGAAACGATCTATTTTAGCGATTAAGTTTCTGCCGGAAGAATTCAAAACGCCGGGACTCTGCCGGACTGCCGTGGAGGAGAATGGCTGGGCGCTTGAATATGTGCCGGAAAAATTTAAAACACCGGAACTCTGCTGGACTGCGGTAGAGCAGTTTGCCGATACGCTTCAATATGTGCCGGAAAACCTGCAAGCCGAAGTGAAGAAAACGCTGAGCCGGAAGTCTGCCATTTTGTGCTGAATATGAGTTAATCTTAATCCTGCGCCGCTTGAGGCTTTGGCCTCTGCGGCGCAGGCATCAGCTACCGTTGGGCAGTTAACCACGAACGATAACGACCGGTGCAAAAGATGCCTTGAAGACTCCGTATCATCTTTTTTTGGCTTTCTTTTTCTTCCTCCCCGCTTTTTTTGCGAAGCTGTCCATTGCGGGGAACCCAATGGCTCTTGCCCTCATTGTCCCACCACTCAAAATAATTGACTTCCGAAAACTGCGGCTTGCAGGTTTTCCGGCACATATTGAAGCGTATCGGCAAACTGCTCTACCGCAGTCCAGCAGAGTTCCGGTGTTTTAAATTTTTCCGGCACATATTCAAGCGCCCAGCCATTCTCCTCCACGGCAGTCCGGCAGAGTCCCGGCGTTTTGAATTCTTCCGGCAGAAACTTAATCGCTAAAATAGATCGTTTCACTGCGGCTTGGCAGATTTCCGCTGTCTTGAGTTTTTCCGGTACATACTGAAGCATATCTATCTCCCGCTCCACTGCGGTCCAGCAGAGTTCCGCTGTTTTGAGATCTTCCGGCACATATTGAAACGCGCCATACTGCTCTACTGCAATCCGGCAGAGTTCCGGCGTTTTGAGATCTTCCGGCACATATTGAAACGCACTGCCATTCTGCTCTACTGCAACCCGGCAGAGTTCCGGCGTTTTGAGATCTTCCGGCACATACTGAAGTGCCCAGCCAATCGGATCCTGCTCCACTACAGCCAGGCAAAGTTCCGCCGTTTTGAGATCTTCCGGCACATACTGAAGTGCCCATCCAATCGGACCCTGCTCCATCGCAGCCAGGCAGAGTTCCGCCGTTTTGAGATCTTCCGGCACAAATTCAAGCGCACTGCCATTCTGCTCTACTGCAACCCGGCAGAGTTCCGGCGTTTTGAGATCTTCCGGCACATACTGAAGTGCCCAGCCATACTGCACTATTGCAACCCGACAGAGTTCCGGCGTTTTGAGC
>BNVB01000158.1 GCA_025997795.1 Spirochaetia bacterium
GTTCGCTTAACTGGGGCATTTCATCAAGGCCCAAAAGTTCGGCAAACTGCTTTTCCTGTTCTTCCAGTTGAAGACGAAGGGAGCGCAGTTCCAGTTCCGCTTCCCGGACGGTAATTTCCGCCTGTCCCAGATCCAGCGGAATTACAAGGCCCAGGGCAAGTTCTTCCCCCATGATACGCCGCTGTTCTTTGAGTGACTCCAGGGCTGTTTCCCGGATATCAACGATCATGCGGGAAGAAAGAATCTGCCGGTAAGCGGAAAGGGCCGCTTCAAATACCGCCGCTTCGTTTTGCCTAAGTTCATCTGCAAAGAGGGTCAGCTCCGCCCGTTCTACATGGCGCGATGCCCTGGTTCTTCCACCGTCAAACAAAAGCTGTTCCATGCCGATGGTATACATTTTGGTAAACGAATCGGCGCTGATAAGCGAAAGCCGTTCATCTTCAGAAACCGAAAAATTGATCTGCGGTAAAAATGCCCGCAGTCCCAGAACCCAGGCCCCTTCCCGCAAAGCCCGCCTTGCACGGGCATCCTTCAGTTCCACAGAAGCGGCAGCGGCAAGCCGTCCCGCTTCTTCAAATCCCACGGCCCGGCGGTGATCCGTTTCCTCTGCCAAAGAAACTGCGGCGGCAAACAAAAAAACGACAAGCAAACGGCGGAAAACCACACGGCCTGGGAAGGGCGCACTCATGATTCGCCTAAAGCTTCCAGGGCCCTGGAAAGGGCAAGCCTTACCAGTTTGTAAAGCACCTTTGATGAAGAAAGACTTTTACCGCCTGAAAGCAGCGCCTTGCCTGCCGAAAGCAGTTCTTCACTGCTCCCAAAGATCCGTATTTCCGCCGAAAGGGAACGGCGGGTTTTCCAGTTTTCCATGTATTCCCGCTCAATAAGTATCGCGTCTATCCGGTATGTCTTTCCTTCTTCTGCATAAACCGGAAGCGCCGCATAACCATCTTCTGCCAGTAAGAGCGGCAAAAGTCTTTTTGCCTCCGCTTCTATTGAATCCCAGTCGGCGTTTTTATCTACCCGGATCGTTCCAAGCAGCGCCGTTCCCCGCTTTTCCGGCGGCAGAGCGGACCAGCCCTGACCAGAACTTATACCCAGTGTTGAACAGGAAAAGAAATAGAGCGCTGCCAGCAAAACTGCGGCAAATGCTGCCGTACATTTTAGCGCAAACGAAATGTGTTTCATTGTTGTGCCTCCTGATGCAAACTGCCGATAGTTTTACGAAGTTCCCCAATGCCCCGGTTAAGGGGCGTATTCCAGGGAAGCAGTACTTCCGCCCGGCGGAGATCCTCCAGTGCGCCGCTGCCGTTCCCTGCGGCCCAGCGGAGTTTTGCCCGGTCCACAAATACCAGCGCCGTTTCTGCCGAGGCTTCCACCGCCCGGTCCACTAAAGCGGCTGCTTCTTCCGTATCACCCCGCTGGAATGCCAGATCCGATGCCAGCCGCAGGGCCCGGATATCCTGGGGATTATTTTCCAGCAGCGTTTCGATCAAGTTCCGGGCCTCTTCGTCGTTTCCTCCTTCGCGCAGGATCCGGGCAAGAAAGAGGGACGCTTCCCCCGATTCCGGATGACGGCGCAGGACACGGCGCAGCACCGATTCCGCCTCGTCCCCGCGGCCGTCAAAGTAGAGCGCCTTGGACCGGAGCACCAGTGCGGGGGAAAATTTCCGCACTGCGCCAAGCATGGATGCGGTTTCCCCAAAACGGCCCTGGGCATAGGCGGCGGCGGCACGGCTATACATAACAAGCGTCT
>BNVB01000159.1 GCA_025997795.1 Spirochaetia bacterium
CGATACGCCTAACGATGTCAAAAAAATTTGTGTTCATACAGTCTCCTTATGGTTTTTAGAAAGCATATTGGCTCCATTCATGGGTTTCGTCCCATGATTGACCCGGTTTATATCTACTGCCCCATGCGTTTTCCATCGAACCATCGAGGCGTTGTGGTTCTATATCTCTGTTACCTACACGAATAAATAAATGATTCAGATCATTGTTATAAATCCGCATCATTTTTGCTTCCGGTCCGTAGATACTATAAAATGTAACGGTATAGTCGATGCAGTTTATCTTTCCGTCTCTGTTAACATCACGTACTTGTTCCTTTGTTTGTACCAACGCCTGCTTTATCCGGGTTTCAACAGTGGGGACGGGATCCGGCTTTCTTACCACTGCCGGTCTTACAACAGGCGGTTTGGCATTTTTTATGTCCGCTAGTGTTTGATGCTGCTCTATACCTGTCTGTATGTTTGCAAAAAAAGCACGGCCAAGATTTTGGTATACCTTTGTGTAACTTAATACATTGAGAAAGTTTTTAAGAAGTGTAAAGCGCTCTTGTGCGGAAATATCGTCATCCCATCTTATTATCCAATACGGCTCATCGGTATCTATGTATAAATATCTATATACGCTTATACTGGTTATTTTATCATCAACTTTGCTTGTTAAACCGTAACGTCCATTATAGTATTCAAAACCTGATGTATCAGAAAATTCTTGATCGACACTAACAAAATAATAGCGCAAGTCAGCATTATCACCATCTATACTCAAATGAGCATAGGCCGATGAAAACCCCGCCATTTCTTTTATACCGCCCAAGTAAATATTCATAACCTGCGGATTATTATTAAAATCCATTACCAGTAGTTCATTCCGATAGTCATCGGTTTCATAGCCTTCTTTTTCAAAATCAAAATTCGGGAAATTCTGTGTAATATACTTTTGTACTGCCTTGACATCATTTAGAGTTAGATTAAGCCCGCTTATGAGTTCGTCATAATTTTTCTCCTGGGTAAAAATGATATTATTGTGTTCATCAAGAACAAGTGTATCATCAATGTTAACCGGAACGACAATATCATTGTCGTCAACTTCTTGCGGGCGATATTTTACCGCAATAAAGATTCCAAGTCCGACAATTAGCGCCGCTCCCGCCGTTATGAGTACCTTACTGCGTATTTTTTGCTTTTTTACCGCCGACCATATCCTTACTATTCCCGGTAATACTGAAAATTTCCGCCGAGGTACTGATGATTGTGCCGCAGGTAATACTGCATCCAACAGGTCCAAAGCGTCATTGCAAAGAGCGCTGTCAAGGCCTGTTATTTTTTGAAGCTGCTTCGAAAGTACTGCCTTAAAACGCAGACGAGTTTCTGTTGTTTTTGCTTTCTTTAATTCACTGTAGCAGCCCGCTTCAATGCAGCGCCCAAAGGCTATGCGTTCCTCTTTGGGTTCATTCTTTGCATAATCTTTGACGTATATCTTTAATCGCTGCGGGTTGGCAAGAATGTCTTCGCCCTGTTCAGCGATGATACGCTTTATGATGGTTAAGAGGCTGGTGTTCATGGTGTTTATTCCGCCTTATTCATTTAATAACCGTCGGCTGAGACTTCAACGCTATTGGTTTCAACGGGCTGGCCTGTTTCTCCGCACCATGGACAAATGTATCTGGCCCCTCCAACAGCCAATTTTTTTGCAATCGCAGTGACAAAGTCCTTTATAACCGCAATGCGGACAGACCGGATATTCGTCT
>BNVB01000160.1 GCA_025997795.1 Spirochaetia bacterium
CCATCCTGCTCCTTTAAGTGCATTATAAAGTTTGTCTGGTTGATAATATTTTTCTTCCCCAAATTTCAGCCATTCGAGTTCAAACTTATAAAAATCGCTGTCCGGGTCTACTTTCCCGCAATAAGGCTCAAACCATGACTGTTTTTTAATACTCCAGGGGATTGGCTCAACTTTAATTACCTGCGGTTTTGGTTTATCTTCGGTCGAATTATTCATAATATCTATCAAGTCCCCATCGGGTTCTTCGTTCTCCGTGACATCAGCTACCGGTATGTTTCTAGACATTGAAACCCGCCTGATTTTGAGCTTTGTGGCGTAGTAGATGGCCCAGAGTTTTTTACAGTCCCGGTCTTTGAATTTCTCATCGCCTTCTTTGCTCCAGTTTCTTTTCGCTCTTCGTAGAGCGTCCTCGACGTGTCCGGCTTTTCCTAGTTCTTTGACAAGATACTCGCGGGCTTTATCATCGACTACTACCTGTATATCAACATGGCCAATGCCCCAGGCATCCGTGATAAAATCCTCAACTGGTTTTGCTTCGTCCGTAAGAACATTAATATATTTCTCGCGTCCATTCCGGATAACTTTTATTTTTTTCCATGGAAGCTTTCCTTCCCACCTGATAATAGCGTGTAAGTGACACCCTCCCTCATAGTGAGCTTCCTTGACATCAATATATTTATCTACGCTGCCCTTTTTACAGAGCTTCCTAAAATATGGCCCTATTTGCTTCTGGACAGCCCTCCATGAGGCTTCGCGGCCTTTCTCGGTCTTTTCATAGGAGGTGGTTGAAGTAACCCATAGGAGCGTGTCCTCATCGTTTTTTAGATCCGCAATAGCTGATTTGATTCGTTCTTCCTGACGGTAAGCGTAGACTCTGTTTCCCATGGTAGCGCCGGGAAAATTGGTGATTGATCCATCGTCATAATAGCGGGCGATCCAGCTTGGCTTTCTTAATTTATTATCTAAAAATTTTATGACGCACATGGGAACGGCGCATAACGGGTCTGTATACGCTTCGCTCCCTTCGGTCGCTCGGGCTTCGCCACATTGCCGACCCTGGTCGGCAACGTCGTATACAGCCGGAACGTTATGCGACATTCCCATGAGATTTTTTTCTGGTATTCGATTTACACTAAACGGCTTTTCAGGTATAATTTTACTTACGACCTTTCAGAGGGTTGATTCTCTGACTGCGTCCAGTGCTTTCGAATGGGTGGCTTTCATTCGCAAGCATGATTTTTGATATTAACCCGACCCAGTGAAAACTGGCAAGGGGTGGATGAACGCCCCCGCTCATCCACAAAGGAGAGGCGGGGGCTACCGGACTTTGGCGCGGAGGCAATTGTAGCCGACCCCAAAGTCCGGCTTTTTTTGTCCCTGGCAGACAGCAGCATATACGGCGGATGTTTTGGGCATCCGCCTACCGGGCCTTGGGGGTTCGGGCAAAATATGACAAATGTCATAAATTTGCCGAACCCCCAAGGCTTTAGGAGGGGGTCTGGGGGAGGGTAAAGCCCGCCCCCGGCGAACGTCTTTTTCGTAGAAAAAGGGGGAGTGAGTTCCACTATTGCCAAGATTTTGGCAATAGTGGGAGCAGTAACTACCGGGATATACCCCGGTTTTGTTGCTGCTTCTTGGTCTTTTCCTGATATTTTTTATCCAAGAATTCTCCGACCGTCTGACACCCAGCCTTTACCATGTCGTTTGGATTCATGGCAAGAAGCTTCACA
>BNVB01000161.1 GCA_025997795.1 Spirochaetia bacterium
GGCCTGCATTTCTTCCACGGGGATTTTCATGCCGGCAATTTCGCCCATGACCTGGCAGGTTTCCACGATAGAAGATTTTTCATCCACCGACTGTATAAGAAATGCGTCGATGGCCGTTTTTTTTGCCGCCGCCTCGTCTATGGCGGGATTGGTTCCCTGGTGGTAGGCCCCTACATTTATAAGATCCTCCGCCTCGTTATATACCGCCAGGAGCCGCCGTATGGAACCTGCGGCTTTTTGGGTTACCGGTCCCGAAACCGCCGGGGCCAGCCGGGAAATGCTTCCCAGCACATCAATGGCCGGATAATGGTTTGCCTCCGCCATACGGCGGGAAAGGACGATATGACCGTCCAGGATTCCCCGGACGGTATCGGCAATGGGTTCGTCCATATCATCGCCGTCCACCAGGATTGTATAAAACCCGGTAATTGTTCCTTTGTCGGAAGTACCGCAGCGTTCCAGCAGTTTGGGCATGGAATCAAATACGCTGGGAGTATAACCCCGGGTGGCGGGGGGTTCACCCAATGCCAGTCCAATTTCCCGCTGGGCCCGGGCAAAACGGGTAACCGAATCAAAGAGCAGCATTACATCCAGGCCCTGGTCCCGGAAGTATTCCGCCACGGCAGTGGCTGTATAGGCTCCGCGAATCCGGGCCAGGGGGGAGGAGTTGGACGGAGAGACCACCAATACTGTCCGGGCCATGCCCTCGGGCCCCAGGTCGTTGGCAATAAAATCATTTACTTCCCGGCCCCGTTCGCCAATCAGCGCAACCACGTTTACATCGGCATTGGTGTTCCGGGCAATCATTCCCAGAAGGGTAGATTTTCCTACCCCGGAACCGGCAAAGATACCCAGCCGTTGACCCCGGCCCATGGACAAAAGACCGTCAATGGCCCTGACCCCGGTAACAATGCGCTGGGTTACCCGCCGCCGCTTGAGCGGATCCGGCGGCAGGGCAACAGCGGGATACCGTACCCTGGAAGCAATTTCGCCCTTGTTGTCCATGGGCAGTCCCACGGAATCCAGCACCCGGCCCAAAAGTTTTTTTGATACAGAAATTTCCAGCGTCCGGCCGGATGCGATAACCCTGCTGCCCACTTCAATGCCGCCGGTTTCGCCGTAGGGCATAAGCTGAACAATATCTTCCCGGAGGCCCACCACTTCGGCGGGGATAATACGCTTTGTTTCCCTGCCTTCGGTAACTTCAATGCGGCACTGTTCGCCGATAATTGCCTGGGGCCCCCGGCTTTCTATTAAAAGGCCCTGGACCTTTACCACATGGCCAACGCATTTTATAGGATCTACCTTTTCGGTGGTTTCCAGATACTTGTCTATTATTGATGTAAGGGCTGCCAAATTTAGACCCCTTCTATAATGCCGGTTTTTGCCCGGCTCTTGATGGGACTTATCTCGAGGATCTTCTGTTCCAGTTCCGCAAGCTGGCTGGAAATACGGGCATCGATTTCGCCAAAGTCGGTTTCAATAACACAGCCCCCCGGATCCACCGTGGTATCTTCCAATATCTGGAGGGACTTGGCGCCTTCCACCTGGCTTATAAATTCTTTTTTATGTTCCGTGGCAAGTTTAAGGTCAAGCATATTTACCTTAATAACAATGTTTCCCCGGCCTTTAACTTTGCGCAGGGCCTGAACCACATTGGAGATAACCACATTCCGCTGATTTTCCGAAATAACCTTGATCACCTT
>BNVB01000162.1 GCA_025997795.1 Spirochaetia bacterium
CACGTTTATCATGAACGGCAATGCTACGGTATCGAATAATACTGCCTCCAACTCCTCCGCCTCCGCCTACGGTTCCGATGGCGGCGGAGGTGGAGCGAGTATTACCCGATACCGAAGTGCTGTCGTTCATGGTAAACGTGCCGCTGGCGACATACACCCCGCCGCCGTTGGAGTGGTCGGTGGAGGAGAGGGAGGAGGTGGTGACAGTATTACCCGATACAGAAGCACTGTCGTGCATGGTAAACGTGCTGCCGTTGGAGACATACACCCCGCCGCCGTTGATAGAGGAGGCGGAGGAGAAGGTATTCCTGGTAACCTTTGCATCTTCCCGCATTTCAAGGTTCCCGCCCATGTTTACCCTTATCAATGAATCGCTATTACCGGATTTTCCCTGTAAGGTGATATACTTATCCAGAACCAGCGTAATCTTTTCAGCTACCACAAAAAGGCTTCCGGTACTCGAAAGCTGTATGATCCTTTCAGCGCCTACACCTTCCAGAATGATGGTGATGCCGGTAGCTACATCGGTGGTAAGGGTCTGATGGCCTACGGTCTCGCCAACATCCAGCACGATACGGTAACTTTCTCCATTAACTTGGTTGGACTGAATCCACGTAAGGCCCGCAACAAGGCCGGTAACCCCCGGTTCGGGTACGGTGCTGCTCCCCACATAGAGCCCCGCAGTTCTGTCCGCACTCACCACCGTCACCGTCCCCACTCCCACCGAGGTAACACCGTCAATAGTTACCCTGAAATAATAGGCGCCGCCCGGCGTCGCTGCCGTGGTATTGAGCATTATATCCGTGGGGCTTCCGGCGACGGTCACCGGTGTGCTTACCGTAACGCCTGCCGGGCCGGAAGCATCCAATGTCCCGGCAGCGTCGCTAAACCAAGACAAACTCACCGCCGCACTGCCTGAAATACCGCCGGTCGCGACCGCAAAGGCTGCACTGCCCGCCGTCCCGGATGTGAGCGCGCCGGATTGTGCGCCGACAGTGGTCACGGTCTTTGGTACTCCCGTATTATTCGTCACCGGTTTCCCGCTAAACCCCGCCAAGGTATTCCCCGCCGCGTCCTTAATGTGCTTCACGGCATCGCTGTTTTGCGTGTATGACACGGTAACGGTTTCGCCGTTGGATGCCGCGGAGGCAAGTGTCAGTGCGATAGTTGTTCCGCTTACCGCCGCGCTTGATACCGCCGGATTTCCGGCTATGCCGCCCACGGTAAAGTCGGGTGCAAGCGGTGTGCCTGTTGCCGTTTCCGAAAGTGTGATAAAAAGGTCCGTGCCGTTAACCGCTGCCGATGAAAAGGCCGGAGGCGTAGTATCACCGCTCTCCGGCTCATACGGCGCCTTAAAGAACGGATTTATGCACCCGCCCATCACGACTTCCAGCGTTACCGCCAGCACCGCCAACTTTCCCACTGTCTTTTTCATAGTCTATTTCCTTATTATCCGCGTAATCTGCGGACTATTTCTTCTTCAAATTAATACGATACCCGCCGCCTTTGATTGTTTTCCCAAGTTTTTGCAGCTCTCCTTAAAAGGTCAGGGTGATACCATGGCGCAAACAGTGCGCAAAATGAGCGGCGCGGTTGCCGACAGGTTCGCTTTGCCTGATAGAGGCTATATAAAGCCGGGCAACTATGCCGACATCACCGTTTTTGATGAAAGTGAAATTCGGG
>BNVB01000163.1 GCA_025997795.1 Spirochaetia bacterium
TGGAAAAAACAAACGGCGGAAGTGTTCCGGAAATCGTCCTTATGCCTGACATAAGGGAAGCGCTGGAAACGGCCCTCCTCCTTGGAGAGAAACAGTTAGAACCTGTTCTGGCCTGTGGTTCTTTTTATTTGGCAGCGGAGATACGGACGATCTTTCCGGATTCCGGATCGGTAAAGGACAATCCGCTTGCCCGTAATGCAAGAAACCCCGCGGCATCCGCTTTTCCGCCATAAAGGGAATCGTTAAGGATGGGGCAGCCTATCCATGCAAGATGACAGCGGATCTGGTGGCGGAACCCTTTGCTTATCCGCAGACGGAAAAACTGTTTCCCCTCCGCTGCGGTGTGCGAGAAAATTTCTGTGCGGTAGCTGCGGGGTCTGGAATGGATGCCGCCGGGAACAGCTGCAAGGGGGCGCACCTGCTTCCGGCCCTTACCATAGGGCCGGAAAGCGCTTTCTACAACAGCGGAAACCATTTCTGCGGAGTACGGCGGGAAACCGGCGGGAGTCATTCCATAGGCTCGTCCCGCTGAAACAGCGTCGTATTCTTTAATAATACCGTCCGTTTTTTGCTGGGCCGCCAGCTTATCAAAAGCTTTCTGTGTCCGGGCAAATAATACGAGACCCTGGGTTTCATAATCAAGCCGGTGGAGCAGCCCGCCTTCGTTTTCCTTGTATCCGTTAATAAACAGCACTTCGGGAAAACGTAAGACAATCCAGTCAAGCAGGGTCTGACCGGTTTCTTCAAGTCCGTTTTTACCAGGGTCCAAATGTTTAAGCGGGGCAGTATGCATCCGTGGAGGTTTATACACGGCGCTATAGGATCTTGTTTCTGTTATAAGACGAGGTTCCGGGTTTGGATCAATCCAGAAAAACGTATTGGTATCCATCATTTTTCACTATCAAAGCTGCGGATAAAATTTTTAAAGCGATCCGGAACGGGGGCCTTAAAGGACGATGGACTTTTCTGGCCGGGAAGAACAATGGAAAGTCTATGGGCATGCAGCATCAGTGTAAGAGCGGGGAAATGCCGGTCCGGGCGGCCATAAAGCGGATCACCCAGTATGGGACAGCCCAGGTATTTCAGGTGAACCCGCAATTGGTGGGTTCTGCCGGTCCGGGGAGTTAGTAACACCAGCGAATAAGCGCCCCAGGACCGCAGTACCTGATACCGGGTAAGGGAAACTTTTCCCGGCCCCTGGATTTTGGAATCCCTGCCATACGTTTTGGAACCAAGGTCCGGAAACGGAAGGGCGGTAAAACACTTCCGGTCCCGGGGGTCTCGTTTCAGCATGGTACGGACTTCGCCTTTACTTTGCGGAGGTATACCCTCCACCAGGGCCAGATAACGTTTTTGTACCGTCCGGGCCTTAAACTGGGCAGAAAGAAAAGCCAGCGATTCATCATCATAGGCGGCGATGATTACACCGGAAGTATCCTTGTCCAGCCGGTGAACAATTCCTGTCCGTTCCGGCCATAAGACTGAGACACCGGACGATCTGCAAGCCGGTGTTATGCCGGCCGATGTTTGACCTGACATAAAGAGCCGCCGCCAAAGCAGCGCATTGGCCAGGGTGCCGGAATGGTTACCCGCTCCGGGATGAACCACCATACCCTGACTTTCCATTGTTCTTCCCGGCCAGAAAAGTCCATCGTCCTTTAAGGCCCCCGTT
>BNVB01000164.1 GCA_025997795.1 Spirochaetia bacterium
TGCATGTGGGTAAGAAGTATTACGTCCAGAACTGCGGGATCGGCGCCAAGTTTTTTCATGCTGTCAAAAACCGCACCGCCAAAGCCGGTATCCACCAGCACAGTACGGCCCCTGCCGCGGATAAGGAAGGTATTGACGGCGGATTTAAAATCCGGCTTTAGGTAACGGGCCTTTAAGGCATCGTCGGCTCCAATAAGAACCTGGGGCCTTCCGGGGCTGGTATTTTCTACAAGGGTAAATACTTCGTACTCCCCCACCTGGTAACTAAAAATGCTTTCATCGCCAAACCCGTTTATGGCCGCGCAGCCGGTAAGCAGTATCATCATAAACTTTTTCATAAATCCCCAGATCCCCCATTTATCAATTCTCTTCTTTGGAGTAGTATACCTTATATGTTATGGGAAATCTACCAGTCAAACCTTAACAAAAGGAGCAGTCCATGAACATTATCGTACTTGACGGTTATGCCCTTAATCCCGGCGATCTAAGCTGGAAGGGTTTTGAAGAACAGGGCAAACTTACGGTCTACGACAGAACCGCCAAAGAAGAAACACTTGCCCGCATTGGAAACGCAGAAATTATCCTTACCAACAAAACGGTAATAAGCAGGGAAATTCTCGCTGCCGCTCCGGCATTAAAATATATCGGGGTACTTGCTACAGGTTACAATGTGGTAGACACGACAGCGGCCAAAGAACGGGGAATAAGCGTCACCAATGTGCCCGGTTATTCCACCGCTTCGGTAGCCCAGACAGCCTTTGCCCTGCTCCTGGAAATATGCCTCCACCCCGGCGCCCACAGCGATGCCGTCCATGCAGGCCGCTGGATAACCAGCAAAGACTATGCATTTTGGGATTATCCCCTTTTGGATCTGGCGGGTAAAACCTTTGGCATTATCGGGCTCGGTGCCATCGGCAGGGCCGCTGCCAAAATTGCCGAAGCCTTTGGCATGGAAGTTATTGCCTGTTCACGGACACAAAGCGAAGAAGGAAAAGCTGCTGCCCGTTATGTTACCCTGGACGAACTTTTTGCCCGCTCCGATGTAATTTCCCTCCATTGTCCCGCTTTTCCGGAAACTACCGGGATTATCAACAAAAACAGCATAGGCAAAATGAAAGACGGCGTAATCCTTATCAATACTTCCCGGGGAACCCTGGTGGTAGAAGAAGACCTGGCGGCAGCGCTTAATGCCGGCAAAGTGTATGCTGCGGGCCTGGACGTTATTTCCGCCGAACCGATGAAAGCGGATAATCCGCTCTTTACCGCAAAAAATTGTATTTTTACCCCCCATATCGCCTGGGCCACCATCAACAGCAGAACCCGGCTTATGGATGCGGCCGCTTCCAACCTGCGATCATTCCTTGCGGGTAAACCGGTAAATGTGGTGAATTAGTCGATACTTTTTTGCTCTGTCACTCTATGACAGACCAATGTGGTATACTCAAAGCATGAAAACGAAAAAAAGCCCCATTCGGGCGTCTTTACCCAAAACCGCCCTGCCCCGGCTTTACCGTATCGACGAGATGATCGCCTCCGGGACATATCCCAGTACCCGCCAAATGGCGAAAGCCTACGAGACCAGTATGTCCAGCATCAGCCGGGATATAGAGTTTATGCGGGACAGCCTGGGGGCGCCTATTGAATATGATGCCCTGCA
>BNVB01000165.1 GCA_025997795.1 Spirochaetia bacterium
GATCCGCAGAAATGTCAAAGGTCTCCTGGGCCCGCCGGTGAACGCCGCCGATACCGCCGGTGGCAAAAAAGCGAATCCCCGCCATACGGGCAAAGAGCATGGTTGCCGCTACGGTAGAAGCGCCGTATTCACCACGGGAAATAACCGCCGCCGCATCCCGCCTGCTGCACTTGGTAATATTCCGGTGTTCGGCAAAGTAAACAATTTCCTCATCGGAAAGGCCAATTTTGATCTTTCCTTTGACAATGCCGATGGTCGCAGGTACGGCGCCTTCTTCCCGTATTACCTTTTCGCAGGTCCGGGCGCAGTCCAGGTTTTCCGGATAGTTAAAGCCGTGGGAAATAATTGTTGTTTCCAGGGCAACCACGGGCCGGCCTGAGTCCAGGGCTTCTTTTACTTCGCCGTTAATGTCCAGGTATTCGTTCATCGCAGCTCCTCAGTATCACGCCTTATCATTATAGGATTTAACGGTTTTTTCAACCAGTTCCACATTCAAGTTCCGGGAAACGGTGGTCTTACTCTGCACGGTAATAGCCGCCATGGCCATTGCAAAGGGTACAATCCGCTCCGGTTCCCATCCGTGGAGTGTACCGTACACCATGCCCGCCATAAATGCATCGCCGCCGCCGGATGTATTTACCGGCTGTACCTGTTTTACCGGGGTAAAAAACCGTTTATCCGCCTGGGCAAAATAAACGCCGCCCTTTCCCAGGGTGATAAAGACCCGGCCCGTTCCCCTCCGGATCAAAGAATCCGCCGCTTCTTCCAGTTTTGTAAGCAGGCCGGGATTTCTCTTGTCTGTGCCGGTACATTCCGGTATATCCGTACCGGAAAGAAAAGCCGCCTCCATGCGGCCAAGTTTAAGGGCGTCGAACCGGCCCGTTAGAGAGCTTACTTTGGCGGATTTCCGGGCCGATACGGGATCAAGGAAAAAAAGCGGCCCCGCAGTTTTGCCGCAATTGCCGCCGGAACCAAAACGATCCAGCACAAAACGGATAATCGCTTCTGGAAGGTTGGTGTCCAGTACCACCACGGTGCTTTTGGCAATCAGATCGGCCTTGCTTTCCAGATGTTCACAGCTCATCTTGTCCAGAATGGACATATCCGCCAGGGCAAGCCGCATTTCGCCGGTATTGTCCATAAGGGCAATGTATACCGGGCTGGTTCCGGGGAGGAACAGGCTGTGTTCTATGTTAAGCCCCATATCCCGGCTGGAAGCACGGAGTAAATCCCCGGCCCAATCATCGCCAATAACGCTGATAAGCCGGACCTCCGCTCCCAGGCGGTGAAGGTTTTCTGCAATGTTTCTTCCCACCCCGCCGGGGCAGTATTCCACCGTACCGGGATTGGAATCCGCCATATTAAGAGGCGCCAGGGAAAAACCATTGATATCTACATTTACGCCGCCAATGACGGTTACCGGGCCCATTTTCTATAAGTATAGTAAAAGAAATACCGGCGGTAAACGGGTAGGGTGGTGAAAATTCCCCTTTTTTTGGTTTTTGTGGTTATTTTTTGGCCTTTTTGTTGGCTAAGCCAGGATTTCCCGGGGTTAGGGGCTCTTTTATACAGATGGCAAGAGCATTGGTAAGGCGTTTAATCATTCGTCTGCGGGCTGCCGGAGGCAGTTTGGTAAGAAAGTCTTC
>BNVB01000166.1 GCA_025997795.1 Spirochaetia bacterium
GTTTGCGGTGCTGTCCTGCGGCGGCGGGGCAGGCTGGACAACGGAATATGACGTCGGCGACACCGGCCCCGGCGGCGGGAAAATTTTCTATGTAAGCGCAGCGGGCTTTGGCCCCGGCAATACGTGGCATTACCTTGAAGCGGCTCCGGCGAATATAAGCGAAGTCAAGGACTGGGCTTCTTCCAGTTTTGGGAGTACTCTCATCGGCGGCACAAAAACCGATATCGGGACTGGTGCTGCTAATACCACCGCGATATTGGGCACAGACGTAGCCGCCCCTGCGGCACTGGCCTGCAGGGATTACAACTATGGCGGCAAAACCGACTGGTTCCTTCCCAGCAAGGATGAACTGAACGCGATGTACCAGAAAATAAGCCTTCCGTTTGACTCGTATAGCTTTTACCGCTCTTCGTCGGAGTACAGTGATACGGTCGCGTGGGCTCAGGCGTCCGCCAGTAGTGGCCCGGATACAAACCATCCCAAGATTGCTGTAGGTGCTAATCACGCTCGTGTCCGTCCTATCCGCGCTTTTTAACGCGGTAACGAGGTAAGTGTCTGTCCACAAAGGAGTGCGGCTAAAGTCCGGGCTTTGTGGACAGATCGCGGGCGAGGGGAAGTGATGAAGCGTAAACCGTATGTTATACAAAATACCGTATAAAGTATTGACTAAACCAGAATATTGTATTATATTATGTACCAGGAGTAGTGCGTAGCAACAGCTGTGCTGACTTTTTATAGGAGTATATTATGATAGATTTAGTCCAGAATATTAAGCCAATTTCTTATGTAAAGGCCCATACGACAGAAATTGTTAAGAATGTGGGAGAAACAAAATCTCCCATAGTAATAACTCAAAATGGCGAGGCAAAGGCGGTAATTATAGACATTGATAGTTACCAAAAGACATTAAATGCCATCAATTTGGCAAAATTATTGCGTTTCAGTGAAATTGACTTAAAAAATGGCAATATTGTGACCCATGAAAATGCAAAAAAACGTTTTGAAAAAACATTGGGCAGAAAATAAAATGAGAGAGATTATTTGGGCAAAACATGGGGAAAATGCCCTTGATGATATTTTAAAATATATTATAGAAAAATCCGGCCAAATTAATGCACGAAAAGTATATGATGAAATAATAGGTAAAATTGAATTGTTAAAATCTGAAAGAGTTACTACCAGAAAATCACAAGAATTATCAGAAATTGGTATTAATGATATTCATGAGATAAATACAAAACCATGGAAGATATATTATAAAATATTAAATGATAATAAATTAGTATCAATACAATATATACTGGACACAAGAAGAAATATAGAAGAGATTTTATTAAATTTGGTTATAGAAAATAAATTATGAAAAAAATCGTACTTGCATAAATCCTGTGACCGAGGGTAAGCAGGTGAGTGTCTGTCCACAAAGTGCGGACTCTAGTCCGGCCTTGTGGACAGACGGTACGCCTACGGAGGACACTCACCCGGTTTTTTCACTTAACAGGCATTACCCCTCTTTAAGAATTCCCTTGAGGATAAATGCCTTAGGCTGGGTCATTTCTTCCAGGGTACAACATATACCTTCCCGTCCCAGCCCGGTAAGCTTACGGCCGCCATGGGGTTGATCAATGTTACGGTAATT
>BNVB01000167.1 GCA_025997795.1 Spirochaetia bacterium
GTACGCATCAAAGGTGGAACCCTGATCAGTATAGTTATCCACCGCCCGGCTTAAGCGGGGATAGAGCCAGCTAATAATATCATCCCGGGCATCAACATTGAATCCTAAAAGGGAAAAACGGCGGGGATGTTTTTTGATATACAGAAACAGCTGTCCTTCCAATTTTTCCCGGTCTATAAGGCCCTGACGATAATCGTTTAAGAGCTTGTCAAGATTGTGTTCCTCCTTTGGTTCCTGGTGTTTCTGGGGATTGATGTAATTGAGGTGATTGGTGTGATTGGTGTGATGGATGTAATTGATCATATGGCTGCTCCTTACAGTATTGGTGTATATCGGGTATTAAGGGATCGATAATGCTTGTTGATTGTATTTCAGAAAAAAAACATGACATTTGTCATATTTTTTGTATGCTTTTGCGGCGCTTTTGTATGTTTGACTTTTTTACCGGGGCTTTGTATGTCAGGTAAACCAGGGGGCAAAGGCGGCGGTAATTTTTTCTTCCAGGACTGCCGCGCTCTCCCTGACTTTTGCTCCCGATGCGTTTTTGTGTCCGCCGCCGCCAAAGCCTTCCGCGATGGCAGCCACGTTAATCCGGTCCAGGGAACGGAAACCTACGGTACATTCTTCGGGATTTTCTTCGCGGAGGATCACCATGGCCTCTACTCCTTCCACCGACTGGAGCAGTTGATAGAGCATATCCGAATCCCTGCTTTCCTGGCCAAAGCGCCGGGTTTCTTCCAGGGTTTCGCCGGAAACAAGCAGTTTTCCGCCATAGTAAGCGCGGGCCCTGGAAAGTATCGTTCCCAGGAGGATGCGGGAATTAAGACTTTTACCGCCGTTGATGGCGGCAAAAGTTTTTTTGGGGTTTGCCCCGGCGGCAACCAGGGCGGCGGCTGTTTTAAAAGTTTCTTCCGATCTTTCGTCCAGATGGCGGAAAAACCCCGTGTCGGTACAAAGGCCAAAAAAGAGCAGTTCCGCTTCCTCTGTGGTTGGCCTTTCCCCCAGGGCGGCAAAAATTTTTGCTGCCATAAAGGTTACCGAAGGAGCGTCCGGATCAAGGTACACTATTTCCCCCCAGGGATTTCCCGAAGCATGATGATCCACCGCCGCCGAACGGAGGCCGTCCAGGGGAAGATCCCCCACCCGTTCACGGGTGGAGCAGTCCATGACGATAACCCTTGTTCCTTCCTTGTCCGCTCCGGCGGGACAGGGAAGAAACAAGGGGGCATAGGGTTTTGTTTCGGTACGCTTAAAGGGCCCGGCGGAAACGGGGACGGCTTTTTTTCCCAGCCGTTGTAAGAGGGATGTTATGGCCAATTGGCTTCCCACACAGTCCCCGTCTGGTTCTTCATGGCCTGCGACAATAAAACGTTGTCCTTCCCGGATAAATTTGATCAATGCTTCTGGTACCGGTACCGGCATGGTCAAGACCTTCTTCACGGATGGCTTTTTGTAAACGTGTTATTTTCTCACTTTTGCTCGTCTGCATCAAAGCCCAAGTCTACGGTGTCCACTTCAAAACGGTCGTCAATATTAACGGTGGAAGAAATAATTCCCCAGGTTAAATGGCTTGCCCTTTTGGAGACATAGAGCCGCACCCCATAGAA
>BNVB01000168.1 GCA_025997795.1 Spirochaetia bacterium
TATTTGACGACATCATGGTTTCCTCTTTAGAGGACAACATGGATGCCTCTTTAGAGGACATCATGGTTTCCTCTTTAGAGGACATCCGAGGTTCCCCCGCAGCTGGCTGACGCCGGGGTATGGAAAAATCTTCATTTGCCGCCAGGGCGGCAAGTTCTTTTTCAAAAGATTCAGCGTCAAGGGCCTCATCATCGCCTGCTTTAACGGCATTGATACCAGCTTTTAGTTCGTCCAACCCTGCAAGCAGAAGGCTTATGGCTCTGTCACTTAAGGATATCCGTTCTTCTTTAAGGGCCGCAAAAACACTTTCCATACCATGGGCAAGGGTTTCAATCTGTTTGAATTCCAGCATACGGGCAGAACCCTTAAGGGTATGCAGGGCCCGCATAAGGGTAACAAGATCGTCCTGGACAGAGGAGCCTTCCCGTATTTCAAAAAGCAGGGTTTCCACCACAGAGATATTTTCAAATCCTTCGTCGGCGAATTTGCCGATATACTTAGACTTGTCAATCATGCTGGTCCTGTTGGTTTACCCGCTGTTCAAGTTCCCGGGCAAGGGTAAAAAGTGTACCGGTAGACTGTCCAGCCGCCTGGGCTGCATCAACAAAGTTTTTTAGCCCCCGGGAAACATCGGCAATGGCCGTGGTAATTTGTTCGCTGGAATTGCGCTGCTGCTGGGTAGAACCGGTTATCGTATTTGCCTGGTTGCTGGTAATTTCCGCACCGGAACGAATTTCCCGGAAAATATCTTCCAGGTCTTTAATAAGTTTGTAACCTTCGGCAATGCGGTCCGATCCTTCTTCGCTGTACATAATAAGGGACGACGACGACGATTGGATTTCTTCCACCTGTTCACGGATTTTCCGGGTCAGGGAAGCAATATCATCGGCCAGGCGGTTTACTTCCGATGCCACCACGGCAAAACGTTTCCCCGTTTCGCCGGCGCTGGCCGCTTCCAGGGCGGCGTTAAAAGCAATAACCTTGGTCTGATCGGTGATTGTATTGATGATCCGCACAATGTCCCGGATATTGTTTACCTTGTTTCCCAAAGAGACAATGCCGTTAATAACCCCGGAATTTTTTTCTTTGATGTCTCCCATCTTTTTAACGTTTTTTTCCAGCACGGAAAAACCATGGAGTACATCGTCTTCCATTTTGGCGGCAATGGCCGCCACGCTGCCGGTTTTATCGGCAATCTCTGCGGCAATACGGGCATTTTCATCAATAGAAAGCTGAATCTCTTTCATTCCCGCCGACTGGTTTTGGGCAATGGAAAAGTTATCGCTTTCAAGGCGGGAAATGGAAGCGGCGGAACTTTCAATGGCCCGTGCCAAATCCCTGGTTTCGCTGTCCTGTTCAAAGGAACGGCCCGGAGGGCCTGCGGCTTCCAGTTCCCGGATACGCTTTTTGCCCGTACGGATAAGCGGCAGGGTAACAAGAAAAGCGGCAGCTATTCCCGCGCAAAAAAACAACAGTCCTGCCATGGCTCCCCCTTAACCGGCGGTACGGTATTTTTGTACCGTGCCCTTTAATTCTTCGGACATACCGTTAAGGCTGTCGGCAATTTTGGAAGTGGAAGAAGTGGCAATAACAAACTGTTTAACC
>BNVB01000169.1 GCA_025997795.1 Spirochaetia bacterium
TAACGGCGTAGGGGCCGTTAAACTGGAAAAATACGGTGCACTTTTTACCGCCCTTATTGGGAAGGAAACTTAGTTTTTTACCTTGAACATTACTTTCCCAGCGCTTCCTTGGCTACGGCGATGGTGGCGGACATACCGATGCGGTCCGCCCCGGAGCCAAGGACCTCCAGGGTCCGTTCCAGGGTTTTTACCCCGCCGTCTATTTTTATACCTACCTTGGTTCCCACGATAGCCCGGACAAAACGGACATCCGTTTCTTCCGCCCGTTTTCCCGTAAGGGCATTGGAAATTTTAACAAAATCGCAGGAACAGTCCCGGATAAGGGAAAGAACGGCCTTTTTTTCCTCATCGGTATAGAGGGACTGTTCGTATATGGCCTTGATCAAACACTTTCCCCGGGCAATCTGGAGCATTTCCTGAAGTTCCCGCCGGGCCGCGTCTAGTTCGCCGCTTTTTATAGCCAGCACATTAAGGGTCACATCCATTTCCCCGGCGCCCCGGCGTAGACATTCCCGCAGTTCCGTACTTTTTGCCGCCTGGGAAGCGGCGCCATGGGGAAAACCCGCCACGGAACAAACCGCCGTACCGGTCCGGCGCAGAATATCTGCGGCACATTCCACATAATAAGGGGATACCACCACGGCACCAATGCCGTATAACCCGGCAAGCTCACACTCCTTCCGTATCTTTTCCCGGCTTATCCCCGGGTCCAGAAGGGAATGTTCCAGTTTGGCCGGCACGGCACAAAGCCTCCGGCCCGGCGCAGCTTGTACCGCCTGAGCGGAAGAAACCCCGGTTCCCGCCAAAGTGGACACCCCCTGGGTACCAAGCAGCCGTTCCAGTTCCTTGTTGGTTTCTTTGATAATCTCGTTTACATTCATGGTCTTTCCTTAAGCTTTGTCAAACCGAATTGGCCGTGTTCGATCACCGTTTGCCTGCCGTTAATGGTAAAGCTGTCAAGAACCCCGCATATCGTAAGGTCGGCGATAAGTTCCTTGTCGCCGGTAAACATAGTGGCCGCTCCCCCGTCAATGTTCACCAGGACAATATCCCCTATTCCCGCATGGGCGGCGTCAAAGGCAATCTGCCGCTTACCGTCGGGAGTTCCGTCCGGATTGAGATATTCGACAATCATCAGTTTATAGCCGTGAAAAGTCTCATCCTTAATAGTAGAGATGAGATTTCCGACAACTTTGGCTATTTTCACAACAGGCCTATTTAGGCAGTATTCCTTCCACATCGTCATGGGGAGCAGGAATTACATGGAGCCCATAGAGTTCCCCCACCACCTTGGCTGCGGCGGCGCCGGCATCCACCGCCGCTTTTACCGCCCCCGTATCACCCCGGACCATAACGGTTACAAGGCCCGAACCGATTTGTTCCTTGCCGATAAGCCGTACATTGGCGGCCTTTACCATGGCATCCGCCGCTTCAATAGCCCCAATAAGCCCCTTGGTTTCTACCATTCCCAATGCTTCTTTCATCTTTTCCTCCAAATAATTACACCTCGAACCCTAGAGAGAGGTGTCATTGTATGTATCAATAAAGCCCACAACAGCCGCATCTACCGGACAAAGGTTTTTGCGGAACATTTTTGCGGCTT
>BNVB01000170.1 GCA_025997795.1 Spirochaetia bacterium
TCCGGTCCATCAAGGCTTTTTCAATAGCCGCCTGGGCCTGGCGCAGATACTTTTGCACCGCCCGCTGAATGGCGTTTTTGATCAGGTCCATCAGGTTGGAGCTAAGGGTAAATTTGTCATTCCCGCTTACCGGGTGTTCGTACTGTATGCCAAGTTCCACTGCGGCAAAGTCCGCCACCGCTTCGGCCACCGCTTCGGCAATGGTACCAACCGGATCGGTTAAGAGGGGGTCCCGTATACGAATATCGCCCCCGGCAGAGACCGCTCCCCGGCGGCCGCCGGAAAAGTTAACGGAAAAACCTGTATTGCCGGAAAAGCCCCCAATGCCTATTTGGGTTAACTGGTTTTTTACGTTCAAGGAAAAGTTATCGCCGGAAACAAGGGCTTTAAAGTAGGTATTGGCATTGGTCCGGAAATCGGCGCTGCCGGAAAACCGGGCAAGACGGCCGGAAGAACCAAGTTCGGTAAGGCCCAGATCAAGTTCCGTAGGCCGGTTGGAGATATCCGGATCGGAACTGACACTGCGCAGTTCAAAGGCCCAGTTCCATTCCTTAAGAACAAAATCCGATGCCATTTTTTCCAGATAAAATACCGGATACGCCGAAGTGGGAAAATGCACATCCCGGCCCTTATACACCACCTTGTCCGGTTTTGGTTCGGATTTGGGAACCATCGCTTGAAGGGCTTTGATTTTTTCCAAACCGTCCAGGGCCATCCGGCCATAACTGATATAATTTTCCGCTTCATCGGAAAGCATTGCATGGATGGTTGGTTCCAGCGCTCCCAGAGCGCTGCCGCTGCCCAGGTCAAGATAATCTTTAAGGTGATTCATATCCGATTCCAGGGCTTCGCGGGCGGTCCGCTCCAGGGTCTGGGCAGTACGCAGATCCTGCTCTACACCGGATACAATAGTAGTAACTTCGTCACGGGCGCCCTCCAGGGTTTTTGTAAAGGCGTTTACATCCGCCACAAATTTGCCAATTTCTTCCGGTGTCCTTAGGTTGTTTACATTGGTTGCCATAAGGGGCCGGCTTTGTTCCTGAATATCTGTAACCTTGGCATTGGCAGAAGCGTACTGGGCTTCCCAGCGGCTTCTTGCTTCGTTGTAGGCCGATACCGCCGCATCAAAGGCCTTGGGAGATGCCAGCTTATCAAACTCCTGGTTCAAAAGTCCCTGTGCATCAAACTTGGCAAGGTCCACCAGGGGCGGAGCAGGGGGCTTTTCTTTCCGGGCGGCGATCCGGGCGGCATACTGGGGCAGAGCTCCCGATGTAGTCCGGGCAGTGCCAAACTGGAGGCCGTCGGCGCGGATCTCTTCAATGTAAACCTTTCCCCGTAACACTGCCTGGGGTTTAAGGCGTATCTCCAGCCGCCCCGTTTCAAAGAGGTTTGTCATCGGCGCATCCCGGTTAGCCACGGTAAGCGATGAAATGCTGATCCTAAAACGGATAAGCCCCAGATGAAACCCGCGGATATCACACTTGGCTTCAAAAACATTTTCCAGCCCCTGGGTAAGGAAACGGGAAAGGAGCGGATCGAGCATGACGGTAAAAAAGAAAATACCCCCGGCGGCGATAATTCCAAGAACCATGATGGGCA
>BNVB01000171.1 GCA_025997795.1 Spirochaetia bacterium
AATTCTATAATAAAATCTTTATCATCTGTTTCATTTAGCATTTCAATCAATGGTTCAATAACATAATATGCCGCTTCATACAAATCAGATTGTAACACAACATAATTATCCAATTTCCAATATCCGTCTTTTCGTTCATCAAATATTTTTGATTTTAATTTTTCCAATGATTGGGGAATATCTTCCGCCGTTCCTTGTGCAGTTTTTATTTTACTCCAATTAAAATTTCCCATAATATATTATATTCCAAATATTTTACTTTTGTCAATATCTTTTATTGTAATTGTTTTATAATACAAAATATTAGGGGGTATGACACATAACGTTCCGGTTGTTTACGACGTTTTTGCAGTTGCGATAAAGGAAACCGCAGGTTTCCAGCAACTGCAAAAATGTGCCGGAGAAAAAATGCACAAAGGCCGTAGGCCGACTGCGTTTTTTCGTAGGCCGAGCCGCCTACTGGCGGCGAAGCGTAAACAATCCTGTTATGCGCAGTTGTGCCGTACTCTATTATTTTTATATAATATTTATTGACAAAATATTTTTTTTAATATATTATATCATTTATGTTTAGTGTATTTTATACGGATAAAGTTTTTATACCATTTATTATAAACATAAGTATTATTGGGTTTATTGTTTTGACTGAAATAATCATAATTATTGGCAATAAAATATTATTCCACAGATTGCCTTCAAATAAATTTATAAAATATGTTTTTGTAAAATTAATGTTTTTTGTTAATCAAAACGTCCATTCTTCAATTGGACGGAACTGCACACCAGTCGGATTTTCCGCCATAATCGCATCTACAACGGATTTATGAAATACAGTTCGCGAAAGTGCTTCTCGTAATCTAAACACAAGGCGTTTTTCTAATGGTATCTTTTTCAAGGCTTCTCTGTCTAAAACAAATTTGCGAATACTATATACACGATATTTATATACATATTCCGATTTCTCCTTATCCATTGCCTCTATTTCGTTAGCAACGTTCAAACAGAAATAATCATCGTACACATTTCCCTTGGGGTCTGTCAACTCTGTGGCGATAAAACGAACCCCTTCGATGTTCAATTTTTTAATCACATCGGCAATTTTTGATGTTACATAATTTTCAGGCCCTTTCAATAAATCTGCCAAAACCGGATTACGGGGAATGGGGTCATTAAACTCTATTTCTATCAACGTTGGATTAATGTCATCGGGTTCATACCCTACTTCTTTAATTAACGGATAAGCTTGATCTGATTTTCTCTCAATCAGATAATAATCAAATTCGTTTTCCATTTTAGGCCTCCCTTCAATCGTTTTGTTTATTTTAGTAGATAATTTTTATTTTGTCAAGCCATTTTCTAGTAAATTTCTTTTTTTATTTCCCAACCAACTTAGGCACAATTGCGCATAACGTTCCGGTTGTTTACGACGTTTTTGCGGTTGCGATAAAGGAACGCGAAGCGTTCCAGCAACTGCAAAAATGTGCCGGAGAAAAAATGCACAAAGGCCGTAAGGCCGACTGCGTTTTTTCGTAGGCCGAGCCGCCTACTGGCGGCGAAGCGTAAACAATCCTGTTATGCGCAGTTGTGCCGTACTC
>BNVB01000172.1 GCA_025997795.1 Spirochaetia bacterium
CTGCGTAATCCCCGGTTTAAGACCCGCGAAACACTTACAAACGGCCTCTTTTTAGAGCCTAAGTGTTCTGTATCATACGCTGTTACCAGTCATATAACCCTGGGTTTAAACGCTTCATACCGTTATATAGGCAAGGTTCGCGGCGATTATGTAGAAGAAGAATACTTTGCTTCCGGTACGGTGACCACAAAAATAAAAGATATTGCCGGTGCAGGTATACACTTTTTTTCAACGGCCCTTTTTGTCAGGTATACCCTGTAAAAATCCCCCAAAATGCCTCATTTCCCCCCGCGATGCCTCACGGCCCGTATTGCACCACGGCCTTGACCAGGGTTCCCTCCAGGGACTATGCTTAATCAACAAAAGCTTACTTTGGAGGAAAGGAATGAAACTAGGAAAAATTGGTACATTTGGTTTGGTCTTTTTGGCGCTGCTCCTTGCAGGATGCGGTAAACCCAAGAGCGATACAGATTCGTCCGATATTAATGTCCGGCTGTTAACCGATTCCAGCGGAAAAGACGACAAGTCTTTTAATGCGGCGGCATGGCGGGGCATTCTACAGTACTACGGCGATACCTGGGAAAATCCCGCCGGTCAGGGCAGGTTCTACGATGTTATAACAGCCCAGACCCAGGATCAGTATATCCCCAATATTCAGCAGGCCACCGATGAAAACTACGATCTTATCATCACCACGGGTTTTACCTTTGCGGACCCCCTTGCCCAGGTGGCGGAAAAAAATCCCGATCATAATTACATGATCGTTGACGTGGACTGGATAGACCTGCCCAACGTACTCCAGGCGGTTTTTGCGGAACATGAAGGTTCCTACCTGGTGGGAGTTGCGGCGGCAGAAAAGGCTGTTGAAGACGGTATCCAGAACCCCCGGTTCGGCTTTATCGGCGGTATCCCCGGCGCCACCATCACCAAGTTTGAAGTGGGTTATGTCCAGGGTATTCTTTCGGTACTGCCCGATGCCAGAATTGACGATTACTATGTGGACGACTGGAATGATCCCGCCAAGGCAAAGGCCCAGGCCAAAAACTGGTACGATTCGGGGGTATACATTATCTATTCCGCCGCGGGCGCTTCCGGAAACGGAACCATCGCCCAGGCCAAGGAATACCGGAGCCAGGGCAAGAATGTCTGGGCTATCGGGGTAGATTCGGATCAATACGAGGAAGGCATTTACAACGAATCCGGCGATTCGGCAGTGTATACTTCCATGTTAAAGCGGGTCGAGTCCGCCACCCTTTACGGGCTTAATGTGGTAAAAGAAGGAAACTTCCGGGGAGAAGTAATCACCTTTGATCTAAGCGCCGACGGCGTCGGTTATGCAGAAACCAATCCTGCCATGTCGGAGGCCGTTAAAGCCAAGGTAAACGAAGCGGCCCAGAAAATTACCGGTTACCTTATTACCATAGCGGCCACCAATGCCGCAGCAAAAGAGATTCCCGGGTTCCCCCAGAATCTTAAAGCAAAGGACGACTAAAAAGATCTTGTGACATTTAAGGAGGTCCCCGTGTCAAAGGCTCCTGCTATCCAGATGATTGGGATTACCAAGATTTTCCCCGGCGTTGTAGCCAACGATGGG
>BNVB01000173.1 GCA_025997795.1 Spirochaetia bacterium
AAAATTCCGCCGTTACTCCGCCGTAAAGCCCTTTTTTAAGAAAGCTGTAGACCACAATAATAAGGATCGGCGCAAGAAAGAAAATGGTAAACCACACTGCCATGGGAAGGGAATAGATAAGACCGTAGTTCCGTTTTACCGCAGCAGGCCTAAGCGGAGCGCTCATTCCTTAATCCCCAAAATGTAACCGTCGTTAGCGCTCCAGGAAAGGTACACCGAATCTTTCCACACAATGTCCGGGCCCTCGTCGGAATAGTTGGCATGCTGTTTGATAACCCGGATCATTGCCGTGTCGTTTACCTTAACATAAAATTTGGTCTGGAAGCCGGAATAAATCGGCTCGTCCACGGTACCCTGAAAATGGTTGATGTCTTCCCGTTTGCTGGCGGGTTTGTCGGTGGTGATCATGATTTTTTCCGGGCGGACGGTAAAGTTTACCTTTTGGCCCGGTTTTACCTCGTCCACGGTGGTTACCTTAACCCGGCCCAATTCGGCAATTTCCAGTTCCACCATGTATTCGGTTTCCACATGGGGCAGCTTGTTTACGCCAAGCACTTTGCCGTCATAGAGGTTGGTCTCGCCGATAAACCGTGCCACAAAGTTGGTGGCAGGACTTTCGTAAATTTCGTGGGGGGTGCCGACTTGAAGCACATCCCCCTGGTCCATGACGGCGATATGGTCCGACACCGAAAGCGCTTCCTGTTGATCGTGGGTAACGTAGATAAAGGTAATGCCGATCTTGTCATGGATCTGGTCCAGTTCGATCAACATGTGCTGCCTGAGTTTGGCATCCAGGGCGGACAGGGGTTCGTCCAGGAGCAGCACCCGGGGTTTGTTGATCAGCGCCCGGGCAATGGCTACCCGCTGTTTCTGGCCTCCGGAAAGCTGGTTGGGCTTTTTGTGGGCATGGGCTTCCAGCTGGACCAGCCGAAGGTACTCCTTAACCTGGGAGTCGGCCTGGGACCGGGGCAGCTTTCTTAAGCGAAGGGGAAAAGCTACGTTTTCGAACACCGACAGGTGGGGAAAAAGGGCGTAGTTCTGGAAAACCGTATTGGCCTGCCGCCGGTTGGGGGGCAGCCCAAGCACATCGTTACCGTCAAAAGTAACCGCTCCGTCGTCGGGGCTTTCAAAGCCTGCGATAATCCGCAGCAGGGTTGTTTTCCCGCAGCCCGAAGGCCCCAGAAGAGAGAAAAATTCGCCCTTCTGTATAGTAAGGCTTACGTTGTTCAAAGCCCTAAAGTCACCAAAGGATTTGGAAACCCCTTCGATGGCCACATCACTCCCTATCAATGTTGACCCTTCAACCTCCCTTCCCACAAGCCGGAATACGTTCCGTATTAGCGTACAATGGGACTTTTGCGCTGGATTGTCAATACCTTCCCGGCGGGGCTTCCCCAATGCCATAGCCAGCCGGTACGCAGCTTTTTTGGAATTTTGGAATACGATGAATTTTTATCGGTTGACGGAAGTTTTACTTCAAAATCAGCTTCCGTTTGGCAAATGCCTATTCTAAATATTTTTTTATTCTATTTT
>BNVB01000174.1 GCA_025997795.1 Spirochaetia bacterium
CGGAAAAAACTCCCAGGAGAAGAAAAACCGGAAGCAGCAGTTCAAAGATTGATTCTTTGATACCCCCCAGCGCCGCTTTTAGGTTAAAGGGGATTGTCGCAGGACTGTCTTTGGCAGAGCTGCCATTGGCAGCAGGTTTTAGTTTTCCCGACACAGCAATGCCAAAGATAATTACCGCACCAACCAGGATAATGCCCGGAATAATCCCCCCGGCAAAAAGTTTAAGGATGCTGGTTGAAGTGGTGGCACCCACAAGGATGATGGGGAGGCTTGGCGGAAAGAGCAGGCCGATGCTGCCCGTGGAAGTAAGCAGGCCAATGGAAAAACGTTCGGGGTATTTAAGGTGATTGGTAAGGATCGAATAAAGCAGCCCTCCCAGGGCCAGAATCGTTACCCCCGAAGCGCCGGTAAAAGAAGTAAAAAACGCGCAGATCAACACGGTAACGATGATCATTCCGCCGGGAAACCAGCCAAAGAGACCCTGGAATGCCTTTACCAGCCGTTCCCCGGCACGGCTTTCGGAAAGCAAAAAACCCGCCACGGTAAAGAGGGGAATGGGGAGTATACCTTCCTGGGTAAGGGCCATATACACCTGACCGGCGGCAACATCAACTTCTACCCAGGATGCTTCGATAAGCATAAGGGCCAGGCCGCCCATAACAACAAAGAGGGGGGTTCCCGCCAGGGCCGCAAGAATGAGTACAATCACCGCAGGTATTTTGAGGTACCAGGCAAAAAAGTAGAGCCACTCCGCCAGTGAATTTATAAATAGGGGTATGGGTAAATCCGGATAGTAGATCGCCTTGGCAATAACCGGGAGGGCGCAGAAGGTTCCCAGAAGCAGGATCAGGAAGGGGATACAGCGGAGCTTTCCCTCCAGGGGACAGCGCCGGGCAAAACGGAACGCTATGACCGCATAACCGGCGGGAATAATGAGGGCAAAGATCCGGTCGGGAATAATACCGGCGATGCGCCATCCCATAAGGCCGGTTTTAATAAAAGATACCGATGCCCAGGCGATGATGATAATAACAAAAGCCGAAAGGATGTGGCTTGCCACCGCTGCGGCCCGTTTTGTTTTTTCCGAGGAAAAATTTTCCACGAGGCCTATGGAAAGGTGTTCCCCTTTTCTGGTAGTAATCATGCCCGAAACAAGGCCCAGGATTAAAAGGAGATGTTTTAAAAGATTGCCCGCATCAGGAAAACCTGTTTTTGCCGTAAGCCGTAATACTATATCCGCCAGGGGAACAAGGGTAAGAAGGAGGATCGAAAGAATACAGATTGCTTCCTCAATGGAAGAAAATACCTCGGATTGAAAAATACCCTTGCGCTCCGGATTATTCATTGCCGGCTCCGGTATGTTTTAAGGATACCCTCGATACGGTTGTACATGCCCCGGTCAAAGGTACTGCCCAAAAGGCCCGGAACCGCTCTGGTTATGTCATCGTACCATTCCGCTTGCTGCTGGGGAGTAACGATGTTTTCTTTGAGTCCGTTGTTTTTCATAAGCCGGATAGTGTCGGTTTCCA
>BNVB01000175.1 GCA_025997795.1 Spirochaetia bacterium
CCCCGTAGAGGTAAAGACTTCGGAACAGACAGTACCCGCAACGTAGTAGCGGAGCGGCCCAATCACCCCATCGGCGCAGTCAACAGCCGTTTCGTCAGAAACCCACACCAACCTTTCAAGCGTTATGCGAAATGTTCCAAAACAGCGATATTCATATTTGTCTTGCAATAATTTGGCGGTAATGGTTAATTCCTCAATAATCCCCGGCAAGTCTCCGCCCTCTTGCAAAGAGCGTTTAATCCACAACTCTGTTTTAGTCCCGCCCTCTCTTTTCGCCGAAAGGGTAAGGCCGTATATATTTTTGTATTCCGTGCCGTTTATCCGGTAACAAACAAAATCCCCGCTAAAGCGTTCCCCCGTTTCCGTTGCAGCAATTTCTGAATATGGGTAAACAACCGGGGCAATCTCCCCGCATATATCAAGTTTCAGGTGAACCGTTTCCCCCCGGTTAAAGCGCAGTTCAAACCCCTTAACCCGGCACCCCTCAAAAAGCCGCCATTCCCCACCCCGGTCTTGCACCAAATCAAAACAGGCCCCGCCCTCCATCGGAACAAGGTCTAAGCGGTACTGATAAACATTCCGGGTTTCAGACACAAACAGGGGCAGCCCCGCCGACCCCATGGCCAGATACAGCAGCAGGGGAGCCGTCCCGATAGTCAACGGAGTAACCACGCACCCGGTAACACCGTCAATTTTCCGTATCGCTTTACAAACACCGTTACCCTCAATAGACGCTTGTTCTTGCAGGAGCGATACCGCCTCCCTAATCGTTTCCTCAACATAGGGAACGCCGAATTCCCGGTAAGCGGTTTTAATCATGATGGAACAATCACAGCCGTTAATAATCATTGTTGCCGCCTTCAACCGTTACCCGTAGCGACAAGACCACTTCCCACCCATCCCCGCAATGCGCTTTTTTCGGCGGTATATATTTTTTCTCCACTAGCACCGCACGGCTAACCGCCCCGCCCAAAGCCGGATCTTCCCCCAAAGCCCTATCCACAGCGGCGGCGTAAGCGTAGCTATGCAATTCACTTTCAGGGCTTTCAGGCAGGGCAAAGACGATAGTCAGGGTATAAGCGTCCAGCCGGATAATCCGCTCTTTTTCCGTGCGCTCACAAGTGGAAAGGCTTATAATCGGAACCACGGCGGAACCGCCCTCATAGCCGCCAAACTCGATAAGGGGCAAAGAAAATTCCGTTTCCTTCAAAACCTCATTCACCCGCCCGGACAGGAGCCGCTTTATCCCGCCAATAATCGCTTCCTCAACAAACAACCTCTGGTTGTCCAAGGCCCGGCAATCGCTCATATAACCCGCCTTTTGTACGGTTCCAAAAGACAGCGGACATTTTCAGGCATGGACGTTTCAAGGTGTTCTCCATCTTTCCCGCTTCCCCGGACATTCCCGGTGATCCCGATCCGCCGTCCCCGATACCGGCCCATGTTCCATGCCGCCAACTCAAGGCAAGCCGAGGCCAGATCAGGCGGAGCCTCCCCGCAGCCATACCCCGCCCGGTACACCGCCTT
>BNVB01000176.1 GCA_025997795.1 Spirochaetia bacterium
TTGAATTTCTTAAGACCCGTGCCGGAAACGCCCTGGCTGATATCCGGAGACTGGCTGTGGATCATGTCCAGTACTGCCATAGAATGATAATCCAGTCCGTAATCGGGGTCGGTATAACCGATTTCTTCCGCCACCTTCCGGACCACCGCCTGGAAATCCACAAACGTTTTTGTGGTAATTTCCCCGCCAATAAGCACCAGGGAGGTAGAAGCGAAGGTTTCGCAGGCAACCCGGCTTTGCGGATCTTCTTTAAGACAGGCATCAAGTATTGCATCAGAAACCTGATCACAAAGTTTATCGGGATGCCCTTCTCCGACTGATTCGGAAGTAAAAAAGTAACGGCGATTTTCCATGGTAACTCCTATTTCATTGTTATCTTGAAAGCCTGGAAGCCAGGTTTTTAAGGGCAGCAGCGGCATTTGTTTTGCCTTTCTTGTCATATTGTGATGCAACAGAAATCATGTCATCCCGAATTGCCGCTTTGGCGCCGGCATTGTTCAGGTTTCTTTGAAGATCGGGAATAAGCAGTTTTGTTCCCACTTTAATTACATCAGGATCTACAATGCTCGTATTGGCAAGACGGATAAGAGGGAAGTAATAGATATTTGACCCGCCATATCTAATGGCAGCAATATCCGCCAATGTATCGCCCTTTACCGTTGTATAGCTCGCTGCGCCGTCAAGAATTATGGGAACAGGGTTGGGAGCGGGTGCTGCCTTTACGGGAGCAGGTGTTGTTGACACAGGTGTTGGTGGCGTAGGTGTTACTGGTGGCGGTGGCACAGGTGTTACTGGTGGTGGCGTTACTGGTGGTGGAGCAGGTGTTACTGGTGGTGGTGGCGTTACTGGTGGTGGAGCAGGCGTTACTGGTGTGGAAGCCGGCACTACGGACGCGGGCGGCGGTGTTACAGGTGTTGTCGCCGGGATAAGATCCGCAGATGTGTTATTGTCAGGCTCTGGAACAGGTTCATCAACAACATCAGCAAAGTTACAGCCAAGAATTACGAGGGAACCAATAACGAGCAAACACAAAAAAACACTTTTCTTCATACTGTTCCTCTGGCAATTACTATAGCAAGAAACAGGCAAAAAAACAAGACTAATCCAGATCCAAACCGGTAATATTTTCCGCCGGCAGGCTGAATACAATGGCCTGGGTTTTGCTTGCTATACCAAAATTCTTACTTACCGCCTGCATAATTGCAACCCGCCGGTTTTGGTTAGCCAAAATCGTAATTATCTCCTTTTCGTCCTGGACGGAGATACCGAAAAATTTGACCGGCCCCCGGTGGGCCAGGCCCCGGGCGTTAATCACTGTGCCGCCGGAAGCGCCGGCCTCTCTGGCGCAGGCCATAAGTTCATCACTGTAACCATGGTTTGCCACAATAATGATAAGATCGTGTTTTTTCTTGCTGGTAGTTTTTGCGTCTTTCATTTTTGCGTTTTCCTTCTTTTCTTCGTCGCTGATATTCTTGTGGAAACTTGCCTTAAACACCTGAAGAATGGGTTTGTTGATCC
>BNVB01000177.1 GCA_025997795.1 Spirochaetia bacterium
TAACCCGCGAAGAGGAGGGCATAGCAATGGCGGCAGACGTAATCAGCGGATTTACCGCGGCAGAAGTAGCCTTTTTCCATGAGATGAGTGTGGAAAAGTACGAACTGGATATGCGGGCCCACGCGCAAGAAGCCGAGGAGATTGGCGAAGCAAGGGGTGAGGCAAGAGGTGAAGCAAGAGGCTGGAAGAAGGGCCTTGTAAAAGGCCGCGTGGAAGGTGAAGCAAGGGGACGCGTTGAGGGTGAGGCCAGGATACTGGATCTGCTCAAAAGCGGCAAATCCCCGGAAGAAATACTCGCCAGTTACGGTAAGCAGTAATAGCCTGATCCTTGACTGAACCAAAAAAGTGAACCATAATCTATAAAAAGTGGTTCACTTTTTGGAGGCATACATGAAATCCATTACCATACATGGTATCAGCGATGAGCTGGATCGAAAAATCGCCGAAAAATCACGGGAATTGGATCTCAGTCAGAATAAAACGATAAAGTGTGTATTGGAAAAAGCGCTGTTGGCGAATCTCAAAGAAGCAAGAAGGGCCAGATTGATGAAATACTGTGGTTCCTGGACTGCCGAAGATGCTGCTGAATTTGATGAAGCTACAAAGGATCTCGGAGAGGTTAATGAGGCGGACTGGATATGACTGCTATTCTTTTGGATACCAATGCTTATAAGCAGTATCTTCTTGGAAATACGGATCTTACAGATATTGTTGCAGATTCCGATATTGCCTATCTTTCTGCTGTCGTTATTGGCGAACTCTATGCAGGTTTTTGCGGGGGAACCAAGTACAAAGAAAACGTTGAGAAATTAAAGTATGTTCTTGATACTGATAATATAGAAACTCTGGATATTACCCCTGAGACAGCTGAAATATTCGGAGAAATCAAAGCTGCCCTGAAAAAAAAGGGTAAAATGATCCCGATAAACGACATCTGGATAGCAGCCCAAACTATAGAAACAGGCTCAAAACTTGTTACGCTAGATACCCACTTTAAAAACATCGGCGGAATTCGGGTGCTGCTTCTGTCCGGTCAATAACAGATAACCCGCCAGTTATGGTAAATTCCCTAAAAAATCCCCCAAATTCCCCTCCATATACAAGCGCCACGCAGTGTATTGCCCTAAATAGTGTAGACCCCGCCTTTGTATGGAGGAAAACTATGGCGAAACATGAAAAACCTGTAAAATATGCAAAGCATATTGCAGCTCACGACCCGATCATTGATCCCTGCTGGGACCCGGTATTCAAAAGTATTTTTACCAGGGATACCGTCCCCTCGGAAATAGCCCGGAAAAAACTGCTCTCGGCTATCCTGGAAGAACCGGTGAAAGAACTTAGTATAAGCGCCAATGAACCGCCGGTTTCCCGGCTGGACCAGCGGCAGATACGCTATGACATCCAGTGCCTCTTTAACTCCGGCGAACGGGCCGACATTGAGATGACCCTCTACCCGCACAAATGGGAAGTCTTCCGAATGGAATACTATTTAAGCCGTC
>BNVB01000178.1 GCA_025997795.1 Spirochaetia bacterium
ATTCTTGAAATCTGTTCGCTTATGGTATGTTTAGGCACATTGCTCATATATAGATTCGGCATCGTACCATCTGTATACAAATAAACCTCTTTTGGGTCATCACCCTTGCTCCAGCAGGTTTCATTTTCATATACCGCCAGAAGAACATAATACGAACCTGTACCTGTCCAATCATTTGTAAAACTCAAATCTGTTTTAAGCGGCATATTGATATGAGACCACCCGCCAGATTGTTTTCCTACGGCAACAGTCTTGGTAAATCCATCCAATGTTGTTTGAAGTGCAATCACAAAAAAGCCATCATGTGAAGCTGGTCCAAAAATAATATGGATCTCTTTTGGAACAGGTTCCGAACCAGCAGGATTACCACAGCCAAGAAACAAACAGGAAAAAACCAAAATAGCGGTTATGCTTTTTAATAGTGTTTTCATCATTCCTCCTAATAATGATACCAGTCAAGAAAGCTTCCCCTGCTGGAAAGCAGGGGAAACAAATCAAAAAAAGTTCTTTATGGATCCGGGTTAAAAGCGCTGTTCTGTAATTTTAGAACACACACATTGCCTGCATCATTAATCAAGGTAAAGTCGGTGTTTGTACTATTTGGCTGATTAAAATCAATAAGCCGCGGCATCCCATTGATGATGACATTGTTCTTATCTGGAAAGTAAATGACCAAATCAAGATAACCGCTAACATTCATACCCACTTGGCTATTACGATTAACTTTAATCTGGTCCGACATTGCAAGGGTCAAAGGCCCACCATCCGTCCACCCCTTTACCCGTACATTGACACTATTGAAAACATCAATGTATTGCCCATTCACCTCGGTGTAATAGGTGAGCCATAAGCTTGTCTCCGGGTTATACAACCAGAGTGTAGGCAGAGTACCGGAATAGTTGATAAGAGTTATATCAAATTTTTTCACCGTACTCATACTTTTCAATTCCCGGGGAGTGGAAAAATCTGTAATTTCAACGCCATCTTCTTTTATTATGACAGAAGCAAGCTGGGTTGACTCAACAGTACCGCCGCTTGCGGAAGCGGGATCGGGAATCATCCCTGCCACGGCAGTCAATACAGCGCCTGTGGCAGCCAGACCTTTTGCAACAACAGGCAGTACCGCAGCCACTGCCGGAGAAAAAAAGGAAACCAGCGCAATAACCGGAGGTGATGCGATAATGACCGCCACCGCAATGCAAATAAAGGAAATCACCATTAGAATTGGCTTAAAAACGGCGCTTAAAAAATCACTGAACCAGCCTTTATATACAAGATTTGAATCAGAACAACTCGGTTTTTGTACTGCATTTTAATGTTTTCCCCAAAGAAAAAACCTATCCGTGGGAAAGCTAATTATACTAACGAAAAAGGAAGGTCTATTATGAAACGTTTTAGAAAGACAGCTTTAACTAGTGTTACCCTGCTTCTTTTGTTTGTTTTTACCTTTACCACCTGTACTCAACCGACAAGTGGTAAACTTC
>BNVB01000179.1 GCA_025997795.1 Spirochaetia bacterium
CCTAGCGGTAAGCAGCCGCCTCTGTTCGGAACTTCCCAAACTGCTGCCGGATTCCCAGGTCCTTTCGGAAGAAAACAAAGAGGCCCCGCTTTCCGCCCCGTACCGGTGGATAATCGATCCTATTGACGGAACCAACAACCTTATCTACGGCCTCCCCTTTTATGCGGTGTCCATAGGCCTGGTCTGCGAAGGGCACAGCCTCCTGGGGGTGGTGTACCTTCCCGCCACGGGGGAACTTTTTTCTGCCGTCCGGAACAACGGCGCCTTTGTAGAAAATCTCCTTATTCCCGGCAGAAACACAGAGCCCCTCGGGGCGGACACAAAAACAACCCTGGATAGGGCGATTGTGATGGCCGAGACGGACCCCTATTTTGACCGGGAACTTAATCCTTCCATGGACCTTATTAAGGCAGTACATAAAAAATGCCTGGACTGCCGCATTACCGGATCGGCGGCGGTGGATCTGTGTTATATCGCCGCGGGCAGGGCCCATGTCCATTTTTGCCGCCACCTTAACCCCTGGGATTATGCCGGGGGCAGCGCAATTCTTGCCGAGGCCGGGGGTATCGTGAGCCAGTGGGACGGAAGCCCCATGCCCTACGAAGGAAACCATACCAGCCTTGCCGCCAGTAACAGGGCGGTTCATGAAGCCATGCTGGAAATCGTCGGCCCTTTTATTCCACCGGCGGTTTAGAGGCGGGCCTGCTACCAAAGAACGATCTGTCCACAAAGTAAGGCCGGACTTTAGCCGCACTTTGCGGACAGACACTTACCTGCTTAGCGCGTTAAAAAGCGCGGATGGGACGGACAAGGAGTGGAGTACGCTTGGGATCGGCGCTAATACTGAATTGTTGCACCGAAGCCGCAGCATCAGCAGGTGAGGAGGCTTGATACGAGGACCAGCGTTTGGCAACGGTAAAATTGTCTACATAAGATCTATTACCCCACAGTTTTTCCAGTTCAGACGTGGTGGGGAGGAACCAGTCATCAGCTTTGCCGCCATTGGTGTATTCATCACAGGCTTTTGCCGCAAGGGCGTCAGGGTCTCCGGCCAGTATCGCACCGGTATTGGCAGCGCCTGTCCCGATGGCGGTTCCTTTCGCGTTGATGTAGGCACCTTTCTTGCTTTCGGTAGCCCATTCAAGGGGTGCGCCTAAATCCGCCGGAGCCGCTTCCAGGTAATAGCAGGTTTTGTTGTTATAGCCCAGACTCGGAGCATTTACAATAAAGCCCGCCGCATCGTAATAGAAAATTATCCCGCCGCCGGGGCCGGTATCGCCAATGGCATAGATGATCCCTCCCCCAAGCAGGTTGGGACTGCCGCCGTCGCCTCCTCCGCCGCCGCAGGATAAAACCGCAGCAAACAGAATTGCTGTAAAAACCGCTCCTCGTAAAAACTGTACTTTCTTTTTCATTTCTTTACTCCTCTATAAATTTTTCCCTGCCGTAACAGGGTTTGA
>BNVB01000180.1 GCA_025997795.1 Spirochaetia bacterium
CGGATCGGGGGCCCGGTTGCCGGCGGAATCCTTACAGCCAAAAAATGCCATACAAAAACAGAAAAGGCACAAAAGGGCAGTTTTAAAACGAATCATAGTAGAGTATCGGCACATGGACGCAACCGGAAGAGTCTTTTTGGGGTCTCACTACGGCGGCCAAGGAACGCCCCGTATGCAAAACAGCCAAAGCGGCCAAACAATCAAAGAAGAAATTGCCAATTCGGTACTTCACGGTATCGGTGTCCTTTTAGGCATCACCGGACTTATACTCCTGGTACTTAATGCCCATTCGTATGTTCCGGTTTATGTGATCTTTGCTTCGGCAATGATCCTTATGTTTTTTTCCTCCACCATGTACCATGCTCTTCTTCCCCGGGGGGCAAAAGAACTGTTCCGTATGTTCGATCATCAGGCAATTTATATCTTTATTGCCGGAACGTATACTCCCTATTGTTTCCTGGCTTTTAAGGGTACCCTGGGCTGGGTGTTTTTTGCCTTTGAGTGGGGTCTGGCTCTTACGGGAATAATTCTTTCTGCCATAAAATGGCGTTTTCTTAAAAAGGCGGAGCTGACTATTTTTATCCTCATGGGTTGGGTAATTCTGGCAGGTACCATTCCCCTTGCCCGGGCCCTTCCGCTGGAAAGTTTTATCCTGCTTTTTGCCGGCGGAGCGGCCTATACCGCCGGTACCTTTTGGTACCGGGCAGGAAAAGAAAAATTCCCGGCAAAGGGCGGTCCAAAACAACGCAGGTATGGCGCCCATGTAATCTGGCATATCCTTGTTATGGCCGGTGCGGTTTGTCATTGGTTTTCGGTTTGGTTTCTCTGTTTAACCGTGTAAAGATTACTGTCCACCGTTCCCTTGGCAACCTGCAGGACTTCTGCCACCTGCTGGTTGGAAGCTTCGGTCCGCATTTTCTGCAGGTGGCTGCGCATGGAAACAAGGCGTTTCCGTCCTCTATCCAGGCAGTGTTTCATCCGGTACCAGTGGGAAGAAAAAAGCTGAGCGGCCTGAAGCCGTTTTTCAAAGGCAAGACAGCGGTAGAACTGGCCGTGGATCCGTTCCTTAAGGCCGTTGATAGCTGCTTCCCGTTCAAGCCGCAGAACCCGCATCTGGTCCACCATACGGTAGAGCTCTTCCTTTTCAATTCCCAGCGCCGGAGCCAGCCGGGAAAGATGATTGTCCGAAAGATAGTAATATGATTTAAGCAGCAGCATCAGCACTTGCCGGGGATTTTCTACCGGTTTTAGTTTTTTCTCCGGTTTTTCCCGGTCAGAAAGATATTCCGGTTCTTCTTCACAAAGTTCCATTTCTGCCGCTTCCATTTCCACCGCCTTGGCATTCCACCAGGTTTTTTCAATAATCCGGTGTTCTTTTTTTCGCAGTCCGTATTCCCTGGCAGAAAGCCGTACTATGGCGATAAT
>BNVB01000181.1 GCA_025997795.1 Spirochaetia bacterium
GGAATCATGGAAAACTGGAGGGATGCCCCGCCCTGGAGAAAAAGCACCCGGTAGTTGGCGGGGATTCCCATCAGTTCCCGGAGCAGGGCTTCGGTCTTTTCGATGATGGGTTTGTAAGCCCCTGACCGATGGCTCATCTCCATTACCGACTGACCCGTTCCGTTGGCGTTGGTCATTTCCGCCGCAGCTTTTTCCAGCACCGGCAGGGGCAGCATGGAAGGCCCCGGTGAAAAATTGTACACACGTTTCATAAAGTAACCTCCTGTATCTTCTCTACATAAATTGCATTTTTACCGCCAGGGCCCGCAGTTCATCGGCCATATAGACATTTTGCACTGCCGGCCGCTCTTCTCCCGGAAGGGCAAGAATGACCGGGGCAAAGTTGACGATACCCCGGATATCCGCCGCCGCCAGCCGTTCCGCCGCGCTCTGGGCCGCTTCGGCAGGCACACAAAGCAGGGCAATTTCGATATCCAGCCGGGTTATAACTTCCCCCATTTTATAGGCCGGATAGAGCGGAGCGGGAGATTTAAGAATCTCCACCCGGTTTACATTACTGTCAAATCCGGCGGCCAGTTCAAATTCCCCCAGCGAAGCGGGGTCCAGGTTAAGGTATGCCGATCCCAGCCGGCCCAGGCCCACCACACAAAATTTGCGGCGGCGGTCCAGACCCAGCGCTTCCTTAATCAGGGGAATAAGCCGCCGGGGTTCGTAACCAGCCGCCGAACCGGCATGGCTTTTTTCTTCGTCGGGTTCATCGCCGCCGCCCGGTAAATACGAAATATCCTTCCGTATCGTGTGACTGGGCCAGCCGCTTAATTCCTCCAGTTCCGCCGAGGTGAAAGTCCGCCCTTCGGGAGGATTTTCACCCGGCAGGTTTCCGCCCGGCGGAAACCTGCCGCCCAGTTCCGCCGCTTCGAGGATACGCAGAATGTGGAGGAGCCGCCCCCTGGCGGGCCCCGGTAGTTGGACCATTGTTCTCCCAGCGGCATACGGCGGCAACTGCACCCCGCCGCCGTATGCTGTGAAATTTTTCACAACCAGAATAACAGGGAAGGCCCGGAAGTGTCAAGGGGCGCTGAAAATATGTCAAGACGCTGAAAACAGCGAATAACCTGTTATGTCTGGACGATTTCTATTGCGTCTTGACATTTCTATATGCTTGCCCTTGACATAAAAACCCGGTAACTGATAGCATGAAATTCATATTTTTTTCAGGGAGTGGAAAGTCCGTTGCAGCACAGTGGTATCTTCTATCTAATTGCCCCCCCCCCCCCCCCCCCCCCCCCCCCCCCCTCCCCCCTTCCTACTTCTTCCCACCCCAAAAACATTTACTTTCACTTCTTCCTTTTTTTTTTTATTTTTAGTATTCTTACTTTATTATATACAAA
>BNVB01000182.1 GCA_025997795.1 Spirochaetia bacterium
GGTAAAAACCGAGATTGGGGGTACTACCGTTACCGTCAAAATCTGTACCCGCTGCCTTAAAAGCGACTATATCATCAAAAAAGTATAAGACAGGCCGGACCGTCAGACTTTAGCCTTTAGCCAAACTGCTCTTTCTGTGATATACTTCTTGTATGGCAAACCCTGAACTGGTCCGGGTTATGGACTTTATTCTTAACCGCTGCGATGAACAGGCTATTGAAGCGGTATCCGCCGCGGTAGTGCGCCGCAGGCGGGAACTGACCATGTTTGGCGGCTCCGCCAATCTGCCTGACCCTAAAAAGATGGCCCGGGAAATTTCCGGCCAGATCAATGTGGGGGCCAGTATCGAGGGCCTGCGGGAAACGGTACGGGATATGGCGGTGCGGATGATACGGAAGGAAGCGCCGGAACTGAACGATGACCAGATTGCCGAACTTACCTCCGCCTGGATACCCGGCGGCAGCGCCAAGCGCAGCAAGGACAGCGATTTACCGCCGGAAATGCTGCTGGAAATGACCAACCAGTTTGTGGCCTTTTCCACCGGCACACTTCCTCTAGCAGAGGAAAACAAACTCCGCAGAGAGATGGGCGCCTGGCCGGAACGGTACTGGAAAGCTTTTCCCGGAGTACTAAAACTTATCATTAAAGATTATCTGGACGGCGAGATAAACGAAAAGGACTACCGCGCCAAAATAGCGGCTTCCCTGTCCTTTAGCGAATAACCTACTCCGCTCCATTGGAGCGAAGAATCTCTGCCATCTTGATGTCCACCTGCTTAACATGGATCACCAGCCAGCCGCCTACTTCTTTTTTAAGCCGTTCGATAAGGGCTTCGCTTGCGCCCTTGGTTTCAAGCTCCTCCGCAAGTTCCCGGACGGTTTTTTTAAAGGCTTCGTGCAGTTTGTGGTGCCCCTCAATTTCGGGATACCCGTATTTTTTTTGCAGCACCTCTTCTTCGGAAAAATGTTTGACGGTATAATTGGAAAGAAAGGCCAGGCTTTTGGCAAGTTCTTCCCTGCCTTTGCCCTGTTGACACGCATCCAAAAGCCGGTTGATCGCCTCAAAAAGCCGTTTGTGCCGGGCGTCGATAAGTTTTACATTGGTCACAAAAGAATCGTCCCAGCGGTAGAATTGGCTGGAAACAGCAAAACGGTCGACAGCCTTGTTAAGGGCATCTATGTTGGCTTTGTTTTTACCGCCAATTTGTTTAAGATGATCCACCGAACCACCCACCTGGCCGGCACGGGAAGTTATTTCCAAAACTCCGCTGGAAATTTCCGCCGCCGCTGTGGCAAGGTTTTTTCCCTCCCGGATAACATCGCCGCTTTCCTTTTGCATTTCCCCTGCCCCGGATTTGACCTGCCGGGTAATCTCGTTAAGTTTTTCCACC
>BNVB01000183.1 GCA_025997795.1 Spirochaetia bacterium
TTTTCCCGCTTTGCGATATTCCGCAGGGTAAAGCGGGTAAAATCCGCAGTTTTGCCATCGCTTGCCCCGGGGATAATCATCCAGGGTATGCCCTTTTTTTCCGCCAGCATAAACTGCTGGGTAAGTTTTTTTGGTTCCAGGAAAACTTCGCAGCTAATGTTCCGTTGGCGGAATAAAACCGCCGCCGCCTGGGCTTTTCCCGCATCGCCTGCTTCCACACAGGCAAAGGCGGCGTCACAATAAGCGGTGTTCCCCGTAAGGGCGCCAAGTTCTTCCAGCGCCGCCTGGAGCCGGTCCAGGCCTATGGAAGAACCCACCCCGCAGAGAGCTTCTTTTGAGTAGAGGCCCGTCAGGTTATCGTAACGGCCTCCGGAACAAACAGAGCCGATGCCGGGTAATTGGGTGAGGAAGGTTTCGTAAACCACTCCGGTATAGTAATCAAGTCCCCGGGTAATAGAAGGGTCCAGAACAAAACTGTCCGCCGCGGCATCCATTCCAAACGCCGCGGCATCCATTCCAAACGCCGCGGCATCTTTCATAAACCGGCCCAGTTCTTCCAGCCGTTGGGTATCTTCTCCGGGCCCTGCGGCGGCGGTAAGTTTTTCCAATACCTCGTCATAATTCCCCGTTTCACCCAGGGAAATATACTCAAGGATACGGCGGCTTTCCGTTTTGCCGGTAATCGCTTCCAGTAACTCCTCTACTCCGTCCCGGCCTATTTTGGCAAGTTTGTCTACCTGCCGGAGGATTTCCACGGATTTTTCTCCCACTCCCAGGGATTGTAAAAAACGGTTAAAGAGGCCCCGGTGGTTAAGCCGTATGGTCACGGCATTTTTCCCGCCGTCAGCGCCGGAACCGGCACAGAGGGCGTTAAGGGTATTCCGCATTATAAGGAGAATTTCAAAATCTGCGGCGGCGGCGGAACTTCCCACAATGTCAAAATCGCACTGGGTAAATTCCCGGTAGCGTCCCCGCTGGGTATTTTCGCCCCGCCAAACTTTGGCAATATGGTAACGCTTGAAGGGGAGGGGAAGTTCCGCTTTGTGTTCCGCCACAAAGCGGGCAAAGGGCACCGTCAGGTCAAAACGCAGGGCCACGTCCCGGCCGCCGTGATCGGTAAAGCGGTATACCTGTTTTTCCGTTTCGCCCCCGCCCTTACCCAAGAGTATCTGGGCATATTCCAGCACCGGCGTATCAATGGGTACAAAACCAAAGGAACGGAACGAAGCTTCGATGGTTTCTACCATTCTCCGGCGGATCAATTCCTGGGGGGGCAGAAAATCCCGGAACCCTTTAAGGACCCGGGGTTCTATAAGGGGCATTATTTTACCGCCGGGGGCGCCTGGGGAGCGCTGTGAACATTAAGCCAGTAATCATCAATAACTTCTAC
>BNVB01000184.1 GCA_025997795.1 Spirochaetia bacterium
GATACCGGTACGGATCATACGCCGGGGGATGATACGCTGGCTGGGGTTAACCGAAGGCCCGCCTATGGTGATAAGATTTTCCGCCAGGGCGGGGCCGTTATCCCGGGGGGCGCCGGAACCGGTAAATACCCGGCCCAGGAGGTTTTCCGAAAAGGAAACCTCCATGGGATGGCCAAGAAATTCGATGGTGTCTCCGGTGGAAATACCCCGGCCCCCGGCGAACACCTGAAGCGATACCATATCTCCGGCCAGACGGTTTACTTCCGCCAGAGAGGCGCCGAAACCGGTTTCGATTTTTGCCAGGTCTCCGTAACGGATCCCCTCTGCCCGGACGGTAATGACGTTGCCCGTAATCGACTCAATCTTGCTATATACCTTTTTCATCAGCGCTTCCCTTATCTAAGAAATTGCTCTGCCGCCGGATCGAGGCTTAACGCCTTATCCTTGATCAGGTTGAGCATCTCGTTTTCTGTGGTTTTAAACCGGTCGCTTTGCCAGGGCGAATAGTTGTAGTCGATAAACTTTTGCCGGAGGCCGTTGAACCAGGTTCGGGCCTCTTCCTTGTCCTTAAAGGCAAAACTGCTGCCCAGGATACGGATAATGTGCTGGAAGATGTACCGCTGCCGTTCGGGACTGGCGGCCTGATCCACTTCGTCAAAGGAATTCTGCTGGAAGTAAACAGCATCAAGGAAATCTCCCTTAAGGAAAATAATATAATCTTCCTGGCTGGTTCCTTCCTCGCCGACGACTTTCATCATCTGTTCTACTTCGGTTCCCCGGAGAAGGAGCCGCCGGGCATAGGCGACTTTTTCTTCGGGGATAATTCCCCGGTATTTGGACCAGGAATCCAGCGGATGGATTGCCGGGTACTTACGGGCATCTGACCGTTCCCGGGAAAGGCCGTGGAAGGCCCCCACTACTTTAAGGGTAGCCTGGGTAACGGGCTCTTCAAAGTTACCTCCCGCGGGACTTACCGTACCGCCGATGGTTACCGAACCCATGGCCCCGTCTTTAAGACGCACAAGACCTGCCCGTTCGTAGAAGCCCGCAATGGTCGATTCCAGGTAGGCGGGGAACGCTTCTTCGCCGGGGATTTCTTCCAGGCGGCCGGACATTTCCCGCAGGGCCTGGGCCCAGCGGGAAGTGGAGTCTGCCAGGAGCAGTACATGGAGGCCCATCTGGCGGTAATACTCGGCCATGGTAACGGCGGTATAGAGGGATGCTTCCCGGGCCGCCACGGGCATGGAAGAGGTATTACAGATAATGACGGTCCGTTCCATAAGGGACTTGCCGGTCTTGGGATCGGTCAGTTCGGGGAATTCCTTAAGGACTTCCACCACTTCCCCTGCTCGCTCGCCGCAGGCGGCGATAATTACAATGTCCACAT
>BNVB01000185.1 GCA_025997795.1 Spirochaetia bacterium
CCGCCCATTTGCGGAATCGCACCGCACGTTCGTTATTCACTTTGAAGCCAACGGCAATAATCATCTGCAGACTGTAATGATTGGTTTCGTAATTTTTACCGTCCACGGCAGTTATAAAGTATTTCTTTATAACTGATTCGGGTGAAAGTTCGTCATCTTCCAGGATTTTTTTGATATGCTGCCCTATATTTTGGACGCTAACATCATATAACGCTGCAAGCATTTTCTGCGTTAACCAGATATTTTCGTCCTGATAGCGCATCTCGAAACTGTCTTGGGAATCTCCTGTCGCTGCTATAAAGGTAAGGTATTCAGCCGCCGAACTGCGTATGGTTATTTCCTGTTTTTTCTTATTCCCCCTTGACTTAGCCATCAGCCTTTCTCCAGTATTTTTGTGATTTCCTTAAGGATTTTATCAATTTCGGCATTGTACTCTGCCCGTTTTTATCGTCCTATTCTGCTTGTTTAGCACGTCCTTGTTACCTTATGAACATAGTATATCAATAAATCCTATGGGTTCAAGGAGACCAGACAGCACGGGGAACTGCACAAATTGTAAATATAGCGTATAATTGAACTATGAAAAGTTTAGGCGCCGTTTTTTTTCTAACACTGGGGTTAATTCTTTCCCTGGGGGCGGAACCGCTCTATTCCCCCACCTGGGATTTCCGGCTGGATCTGCCCGAAGCTTACGAACTTACCGGAGGAGACAAAAAAAATCAGTTTGCCTTTAGTTCCTCTTTTGGAAGCTCCCTGGATTTATCGGTATATACCAATAAAGAATCCGCGGCGGCCCTGGCGGAAGAACTGGAAAAAAAACTTTCCAGTAAGGGGCAGCGTTTTGTTTTTACCTACAACAACCGGGAAGCGGCTCTCCTTGAACTGCATTTTACCGGTCCCCGTAATGCCCGCTTTTCCGGCTGGGCCCTTTGTCTGGAACTGGAAAAACCTGCGGAAGCGGCGGGAAAACGGCTAAAACCTCTGCTGGCCGCCATAGCCTACGGGCCGGAACGGAAAGAGCTGGAGTGCCTTCATCTTTCGGTTTTGGATTCCATTGAAGGCGGCATAGGAGACCGCCACTTGCCCGGTCCTATAACCGAATACCGTTATCCCCGAAAAGCCTGGAAACTGGTTAAACTGGCAAACAGCAGCCAAAGCGCCCACTTTAGGGAAAACGATGCCGAAGCGGCCCAGTCTGTGGTAAACCGGGAATTTGAGGTGATGAAGTTATACCTCAATTCCCCCAAATGGCCGGAAGCATGGAAGCGTTTTTACCGGGCTATTTTTAAAGATTCCTTTGACCGTCTGGAAGACGCTGCTTTTATAATGGAACGAATCTGGAACAATCCTGTTTTGGGACCCAGCGGCGAAGGTGTCAA
>BNVB01000186.1 GCA_025997795.1 Spirochaetia bacterium
GGCAAAAAAAACGGCCATCGACGCATTTCTTATACAGTCGGTGGATGAAAAATCTTCTATCGTGGAAACCTGCCAGGTCATGGGCGAAATTGCCGGCATGAAAATCCCCGTGGAAGAAATGCAGGCCTACCAAAAAAGCACAACGCCCCTTCCCGGCCTACCCGATGATTCCTATGATACTGCGGAGTTGCAGCTTGAGACGCTTTAAGTTTAAGTTACAGAAAATTCTTAAACTCCGGGAAGACCGGGAACGGGAAACAGAACTGGAACTTGGTAAAGCCGTGGGAGCTCTTTCTGCCCTGGAACTAAAAATACGGAAGGTGGCGGAAGAAAAAGTTAAGGCCGCAGGAAACCGCTTTAATACGGCCAATAATCTTAATCAAATGCAGAGTTACGACTTTTATATATTACGGCTTGATCAAACCAAAGACCTTCTATTGGAAGCCGCCGCCAAAGCGGAGTTTGTTGTGGAAGAAGCCCGTAAAGTTTACCTGGAAGCTTCCCGGGACCGCAAGATAATCGACAAACTTCGGGAACGCCGGGAAAAAGAATACCGCCACACCATGAAACTTGAAGAAATCGCCGTAATTGACGATATTTCCAGCGGAACCGCGGCACGGAAAATGATTGGTGCTTAGTCCATATCCTCAGAAGTCCAAAGCTCACATTGGGATATAACCGTTTTAATAGCATCTTCCATACCTTCCGGCGGATACTTGTACTTATTAAGCAGCCGTTTAACCGCCATCCGCATACCGGCTCTGGCCGATTTTTTTATCTGCCAATCTATGGTCCGGCTCTGCCTGAGCATATCTGTTAGCTCACAGGTCATCTCCCGCAGCTGATCATTGGTATAGAAATCCTTGACCGCATCGGGCTTGGTAATGGCGTGGTAAAAGGCAAGCTCTTCCGAAGTAAGGCCGAGGTCATCCCCTTCCTTATGGGCCGAGGCTATATCGGCAGCCATCTTTTTAAGTTCATCTATTACATCGGCGTTAGATAATTGCCCGTTACGGTAGGCGTTCATCAGTTTCTGCATACGCTCTGAAAACTTTTCAGCCTGAACAGTGTCTGTTCTGTTGTATATCTTCACCTGTTCTGAAATTAATTTACGCAAGAGTTCAGCTGCAAGGTTTTTCTCCTTCATGCGGGAGATTTCTTCAAGGAACTTGGGGTCAAACAGGGAGAAGTCCTCTTTGGCTCCATCAAAAAGGTTAATAACTCCTTCACTCTTAATGCTTTGGCGTAAAAGTTCATTTATCTGGTTGTTGATTTCTGTAAATGAAAGTTTCCCATGTTCTGTAATCCTGGTAGTGGCTACCCTGATTACTTCAAAATAGGCGGATTCATACCGTTGGTTTTTATCCAAAAGAC
>BNVB01000187.1 GCA_025997795.1 Spirochaetia bacterium
GATGAAGATGGGGATTCTGATTGAGTTGGGAATAAGTTTGCGGAACAGGCTGATTACCAGTTCTGACATAAGCAGCACAAAGGTCATGGAAAGGCCCATGCCGATACCGTTGACCACTTCGGTGGTTACCGCCAGTGATGAACACAGGCCAATCATTAACACCAGAAGGGGATTTTCCCGGATAATGCCGTTGGTAAAAATACGCCGGATGTTCATCGGCCCGCTCCTTCTGCGGCAAGCCATGCGGCCGCCGCTTCCCCCGCCGTTTTGACCGCCCGGGAAACCGCCCGGCTGGTGATGGTGGCGGCGGTAATGGCGGTAACGTCCTGTTTGGGTTCAAAGGGATCGCTTACTGCCTTTCCCGCAAACTGGCCGTAAAAAGCGGGTTTAGCTGCCTTGGCCCCCAGCCCCGGCGTATCGGAATGTTCCATTATCTTTATCCTGCTGATGGTTCCGTTGGCATTTACTCCTACCAGCACCTTGATGGGGCCGCCGTAACTTCCCGCCGATGCCTGAATAGCCGCACCGATAAGCGTGCCGTTTTGCGAAATGCTGTACGCGGTTTCAAAAGATACCGCCCCGTCGGGACTAACGATGGTTCCGGTAATTTCCTTAAAAGTGATTTGAGCAGCGCCGCCGTCCGCAGAAGAAAAAAGTTCCTGTAACGACGCTTCCAGATCGATTCTGGCCCGCTCGTCAATGGTAGTTTTTGTTCCTCCGTATACAAAGGCAAGCCCCACACAGGCAACGGCAGTATAAACCATCAGCACCAGACCCAGTTTTACCGTATCCCAGACTTTCATTTGGCGGCCTCCGGATTGGAAACCGGCACTTTTGCTGCCGGCATTTTTGCCGCCGGAACCCAGCCGTATTTTTTTTGGAGCAGCCGGTTAAGGAAGGGTGTCACGGCGTTCATGATTAGAATACCAAAGGTAACCCCTTCGGGATAATTTCCCCATCTGCGGATCAACAGGGTGATGATCCCCGCTCCGGCGCCGAAGAGGATTTTTCCCTTTGCAGTCAGGGGAGCGGTGGTATAATCGGTGGCCATAAAAACGGCGCCGAACACGAGCCCTCCGGTAAGGAGGATCGTGGACGGCCCATAACCAAGGGGCAGGGAGATGATAAGCGCCGCAGCTAACATTCCCGCCGGAGCGCGCCAGTCAATAATTTTGGTGACCAAGAGAAAAAAACCGCCCGCAAGGATGAGGAATATCGAGGTCTCACCGATACTGCCTCCGTGAACACCCAGAAAAAGGGTCAATTTTGAAGGAACGGCTATAGACGCCTGGGTCAGCGCGTCGACGGTTTCGCCGGATTTGAGATAGGCCAGCGGCGTTGCGCCGGTAACGGTATCGGC
>BNVB01000188.1 GCA_025997795.1 Spirochaetia bacterium
CCGTATTCCATTGGTCAGAGCGGAAGAACCGGTACGGATAAAGGCAAATTCTTCGGTTACCGTAAGAAAGGAGGATTCAAAAATAAGCGCCGGATTGGATGGCGTACCTCCAAGGCGGGTTTTAAAGGCGGAACTTTCGCCCATGCGGTAGTTCCGGTTGTTTACCATCAAAGCCAGAAAGCTGGTCCGGGGATCCGCATCTACAAAAAAAGGCTGGTACTGTTCCTGGGCTATATCGGTCATATAGTAAAGGGAAAAACGGCCGGTAGATTCGTTTATGACCAGCCGTATTCTTCCATCAATGAATTCAGCCCCCCAGGAAGAAACGGCAAAACCCGTTAAGGAGGCGGCTAAAACCATACAAAAGAACAAGAACTTTTTCATTCCGCCTCCTCGCCTAATTTTTTGTTGAGCGCATTAGTTAGTTCCAAAACGGCGGCTTTAAGTTCCAGAATCCGCAGGGCTTTTTCCGTATCGGTCAGGGGCGGCCTGGAAACAGGAACCTCCACGCCGGTACCCCGTAATTCTTCCAGTACGGTGTTAGCCTCGGCAAGACTCGACTCCAGGGCAGCAATGCGGACTCTGGCTTCCGCAAGCTGGTTCATATCCTCCGCCCCGCCGCCTTCCTGGGCAAGCATTTCGGTAATTTTTTGCTGATAGGCGGTGATCGCCAAATCGTAGGCCTTTTCCCGGTTTTGGTATTCTTCCAGTGTTTTAAGGGATTCTTCGTTACTCCACCTCAGGATTGATAAAAGTTCAGATTCTACCTTTTTTTGGTTGATAAGGTTTACGCGGTAAGAAGCGGCTTCATATTTAACGCTGGAGGGGTATTTTTCCATCACCATGGAAAAAAGATCAGCGGCGCTGTTCCACTGGCCCAGGGCAAAGGCAGCTTCCCCCATCCAGTAATACGAGGCTCCCCGCTTAAGATCGTTTTGATCCAGCGAATCGGCATGGGCTTTAAAACTACGTATCGCTTCTTCATAATGGCCCTGGTAAAAAAGGCAGCGTCCCCGGTGATACGGCAGTTCAGCGGTCCACCGGCTTTGGGGATAGGCCGTTTCCAGTTTGCTCATATCAGTTAAAGCGGCGGCATAATCGCCGGAAGAAAGTCCCGTCAGGGCTGTCCAGTAGAGCGCATCGGGGTGGAGATCGCTTTCCGGCTCAACCAAACGCAGTACTGCCGCCGCTTCGGTAAAACGGCCTTCGCTGTAAAGGCCAATTCCGGTTTTAAAAAGTTCTTCCGGGGTAACGCGGTTTGTTTGGGCAAAAACCGGCCATAAACCCATACAGAGCAGCAGCAGGAGTAACGGCCCTTTTTGTATCATTCACCACCTCTCCATTTCAATTTTCGGT
>BNVB01000189.1 GCA_025997795.1 Spirochaetia bacterium
GTAGCTATAAAATATAAGGATGGATTTGTTGTTTTATCACCTAATATAATTTTAACATCAAACTGTGATGGGAATCCTGGTAAATTAATAAAAATTGATGAAGCACCATATATTGTTTATTTAAAAAAAGAGGAATTATCAAAATTCATTAAGGATTATCGTCATTTAATAGATGAAGCAATAACTCAAGAAAAAAACCGTCAAGATAATATTAAAAAAGAACAAGAACGTTATTATTATAATACAGTATTACCAAGAAAATTTAGTATAATATTTGAACGGATAAAAAAAATTATAGGTTTCATTATTTTAGGAGGAATAATTATTTTTTTATTACGGTTTTGCTTTTCTTTAAATTAGGTGTCATATAAATGATGGAGTACGCCGCCACGTCATATAACAGGTCTGTATATGCTGCGCCCGCAGTAGCGGGCTTGGCCTACGAAAAAACGCAGTCGGCCTACGGCCTTTGTGCATTTTTTCTCCGGCACATTTTTGCGGTTGCTGGAAACCTTACGGTTTCCTTTATCGCAACCGCAAAAACGTCATATACAGCCGGAACGTTATGCGTAATTGCCCCTAAAATTTGTTATAATTTAAAAAAAATTATTGACATAAATAACAAGATACAATATTGTTTTACAATGGAGGATATAATGAATAAAGTTTTAGTTCTATATTTTTCAAAATATGGTTCAACGAAAAAATATGCGAAATGGATAGCGGAAGAATTGTCTGGAGATATTTTTAATATAAATAATTTTAAAGAAAATATTTTAAAAAATTATGATATAATAATAATGGGCAGTGGATTATATGCCGGAAACATAAGAGGAATAAACATAATAATAAAGAATTATGAAATATTAAAATCTAAAAAAATAGTTCTATTTACTTGCGGACTTGCCGATTATGATAAAATTGAAAACATAAATTCAATAAACAAAAGACTTGAAAAGAAAATCCCTAAAAATATAAAAGACACTATTAAAATATATTATTTGCGTGGTGGAATAAATTATAAAGAATTAAGTTTAAAACATAAGATAATGATGAGACTTTTGAAAATGGTTACAATGAAAAAAGGTTTTGAAAAAATAAATGAAGAAGATAAAGAATTTATAGAAACATACGGGCAAAAAATAGATTTTACGGATAAAAATAATATAAAAGGAATAATAGAATATTGTAAAAAATAATGGAGTACGGGGCAACTACGCATAACAGGATTGTATACGCTGCGCCCGCAGTAGCGGGCTTGGCCTACGAAAAAACGCAGTCGGCCTACGGCCTTTGTACGTTTTTCCTCCGGCACATTTTTGCGGTTGCTGGAACGCTTCGCGTTCCT
>BNVB01000190.1 GCA_025997795.1 Spirochaetia bacterium
AAACGGGGCCTGGCGATCCGTAAACAGTGGGGGCAGAATTTTCTTGTTAACCCCCGGGCCCGGCGGGCCATTGTTGAGACCCTGGATGCGGAAGCAGGCAGTGAGGTATGGGAAATTGGTTCCGGCCTTGGCGCAATGACTGCCGAACTGCTTGAACGGGGAATAAAACTTACCGCCTTTGAAATTGATCCGGGTTTTTGTACCATCCTGGAAGAATTGTTTGGTTCCAATAAAAATTTTTCCCTCATCCGGGGTGATGTGCTTAAAACCTGGGAAACCGCGGACAGAACCGCCGCCGCAAAACCAGCCTATTTATTGGGGAACCTGCCTTATACCGTGGCGGCCCTGCTTCTGGGAAATTTAATTGAGCGGCAGCGTTTTTTTACCCGCATGACGGTGACGGTTCAAAAGGAAGTTGCCCTTCGCCTGGCCGCCGCTCCCGGTTCAGCCGCTTATTCATCTATTTCGGTCCTCGCTGCTTCCGCCTATAACATGAAGATCTTTATGACCCTCAAGGGCCCTTCGTTTTATCCGGTTCCCCATGTAGAATCTGCGGCGGTTCGTTTTGAACTTTGTTCAACGAACCCGCCGCCGCCGCTCTTTTATCCCCTGGTCCGCGCTCTCTTTGCTTCCCGGCGTAAGACTATCGCCAACAACCTGGAGCATTTTCTTGCCGCTTCCTGTACAATAAAAGAAAAGGGCAGTTTTGCCGATATCATGGCGGCGGCCCTGGAAAAAAGCGGTGTCCGTCCCGGCGACCGGGCGGAAAAACTTCCCCCTCCGGTTTTTAGGCTTCTGGCGGCGGAACTGGAAAAATATGTTGAGGAACGGCGTAAATGACCATCGGTGAGCGGATTGAAAACGTCAGGGAACGAATTGAAAAAGCCGCCTCCCGCGCCGGACGAAACCCTAAAGAAATCCGCCTTATGGGAGTTTCCAAATTTCACGGACAGGCGGAAATTGAAGAAGCAATAAGCGCGGGGCTTTTTCTTTTTGGCGAAAACAGGGTTCAGGAAGCGTTGGTTAAATTTCCGGCTATTAAAGCAGCCCCTTCATCCTCTGTGGAACTTCACATGATTGGCTCCCTCCAGCGGAACAAGGCAAAACAGGCCCTTTTGCTATTTGACGGAATTCAATCGTTGGACCGGGATGAACTTATTTGTGCCCTGGGCAATGCAGCGGCGTTAAACAAAAATAATCCGGATGGGAATAGCTGCAGGGCTTATAGCCGCCCCGCTTTCAAGTTTATTCATGGCCCTTTCCCTCTTGTGGCTTGCCGCCGCTCCCGTTCCCCTTCTTGGTACGATTTTGGATAAGGGACTGGGTTTATT
>BNVB01000191.1 GCA_025997795.1 Spirochaetia bacterium
CGCCGTTTTGCGTCGATACTTTTTACCAGCCAGCGCCGGCCTCCCACTGCCAGCACCGAACCGGGGTCGGGCACAAAGTGAATCGTGCCGATTTCCCGCCCTTCCAGTAAAACGCGGAATTTTTCCTCGCCGGGGAATACCGAATAAAAACTATGACGGCCGGTTATAGCTTCTCCTTCAAGTCCCAGAATATAATTCCGTTCTTCGGTAACTTCGATAAGTCCGCAGTCCTCGAGCTGCACAAGAAGGGCGCGGAAGTCCTCCGGCGGAACCAGCGCAAAGGGCGGAAGCGAAAGGATACGGCGAAAAAGCGCCTCGGGACTAAACTCCCCCAGGGAGCCCAGAAAACTCAAAGTTTCGTGAACAAGGAGGCTGTAGGGGAGGGGTTTTTCTTCGGGCGGTTCTATCCACCGTTCTTCCAGGTAAAGCTGAATCACCGCAATGGTACGGATCAAATCCCAGGCTATGGCGGCGGGGTCGGCCTGCTGTATACTGGCGGCGGCATTGGCATTTGCCCGCCGTATACTGGCGTCGGCATTTGCATTTGCCGTATCTCCCCCGGTGATGCTGAAAAAAATTTCCGCCGTTCCGCTCCGCCGCCCCGAACGGCCCAGCCGCTGTACAAAGGCCGATACCGACCAGGGCGGTCCCAGCTGAATGATCCGGTCCAGGTCTCCTATGTCAATTCCCAATTCCAGCGTCGCTGTGGCGCAGGCCGCCTGCGGCCCTTCGCCGGACTTAAGCTGTTCCTCGGCCTCATCCCGCAGCAGGGCCGATACACTGCCGTGGTGAACATAAAAAATATCCGGTTCACCCTGTAAGCGGGAAAGGGTCTTTAGGGATGCGGCACATTCTTCAGCTTCAAGACGGCTGTTGGTAAAAACGATAGTCCGTTTGTTACGGCATTGGACATAAAGTGATTCATAAAAACCACCTCCCCGGCCGGTGTTGTAATCCAACGCTATGTTGAGTCTTCGGCCTGCGCCCCGTGATCCGGCTGTTGTGTCAGAGAGCAGTGTTGTTCCTGGACTGCTCCCCAGGGCAAGCCAGCGCCTGGCCCCTTCGTAGTCTCCCAGGGTTGCCGAAAGGCCTATCCGGCGGATACAGATCCGGCGGGTACCGTTACCCACGGCTTCTTCAATGCGGGTAAGAAGGCAGATCAACTGGGAACCGCGGTCGCTTCCCATAAAGGAATGTACTTCGTCGATCACCGTAAAGAGAAGTCCGCCAAAGATACGGCCAAGTTCCCTGCCCCGGCGGAGTAAGAGCGATTCCAAAGATTCGGGAGTGATCAGCAGTACCCCTGCGGGTTCCGCCAAAAAACGGCT
>BNVB01000192.1 GCA_025997795.1 Spirochaetia bacterium
CCGCAATTCCTCACGTAAAAATCTTACCGAAGGGAACGAATTCCTCACGTTAAAAATCTTACCATGTAGCCCGGAAATCCCTCTCAAGAGGGATGAGAACCTCGGTTCGGAGTATCCGCGATACGCATCAATGTATCAATAGCCTGATTCATTAAAGCCTGTTGTTCCAGCAAATCAGTTGTGTTTTTCATGGCGAGTACGGCAGACTTATATTCCGCAGGAACATCAGAGCGTTCCAGGAGGCGCTGGAAAGGAGGTCTGGCCTTGTCATAGCGCCTGCGGTATGCGGGGCCGATCCGCTCCTTGGAAACGAGCTTCATGCAGGGGTAAAACAGGTTGGTAAGGAGATCCAGAGGGCGGTAGAGTGAGCGCAGAGCCTCCACTGCCGCGTCGCCGCAGTAGCGGCAGAGACCGGCAGTTTTGCGTACAGTGGAACTGTTTTTCTGTTCGACCCAGCAGTTGTCATTCTTCCTGCTGGTTCTGCCCTTGGTGAAGGTGATGGCATTTTCCGTACACCATTTCACGATGGCGTAGTTGAGGAATTCGCTGCCGGAATCACTGTGGATGGCGTGGAAGGGGAATATAAAGGTCTTTTGCGCGTTTTCGAGGGATTCCCTGACCCATTTGTGTGCTTTGTTTTTCAGAGGGTAGTGAACGGTCCAGCCGGTGGCGACATCGGTCATGGTCAAGGTGTAACAAAACTCCCCCGCAGGGTCACCGCCATCGTGCTGGACGAGGTCAATCTGGAAGAATCCGGGCGGCTGGACGGCGCACTCAAAATGGGTCATCACCGTGACGAGTTTCCACAGGGGTCGCCCCGCCTTCGTCCCGCTGGTACCCCGGATCCGTGTTTTTTGTTTGTGTTTCACCAGCAACCGTTCGACTGTCGAGGCGCTGATTTTCCGCAGTTTCTCCCTGACCGACTTGTCCATCGGGTAATCCGGGCTGGCGGCGATGGCATCGATATTGTGGTTCAAGAACGGCGCCAGGAGCTTCGAGCATTGGTAATTAAAACCTTCCCAGAGCGTCACCAGGACCTTTCGGACGGCTCCGTCGTAGATTTCTGGATATACCCTCCGGACGCGGCTTTTGTGCCGTACCTGCGCCTTGATAGTCTTACCGCCGACACGCAGCAGCCGCTGTGTACCTTCATGCGTCAAGAGGCTGATGGCATATTTGCGGTGGTAACCGGTACTCTGGCAGAACTCGTCCAGAATCTGTTTTTTTCCCGTCTTGGTCGATGTGCGGTATCGTACCGCCACTGTGTGCGTAAGCGCCCGTCTTTCTAACATATTGAGCCCCATGTGTACCCCCG
>BNVB01000193.1 GCA_025997795.1 Spirochaetia bacterium
CGCTGATTACGTCTGCCGCCATTGCTATGCCCTCCTCTTCGCGGGTTATCTCTTGTATCAGGGGCTGTTTTTCCGTATCGTTGTAATACTTAAAAAATACGGCCCAGCGTTCTTTTTCGCTCATGGCGGAAACTGCTTTTTCCGCTGTTACCGCCAGCTTTTCCAATTCTAACGTGATTATTGCGGTTAGTCCACCGAAGGGGATTCTGCTTTCCGGGTCGTAGTAGATAAACCGGTGATCAAAACGGCTGTCTTCAAACAGCTGTCCCCGTGCCAAAAGAGAAATCTGGTAGCTCCGTTTCAGGGTTTTATACGAACCCTTTTCTTCCCGGATTTCCTGACTGGCAAAGAGGCGGCTTAAATAGTACTCCATCCGGAAGACTTCCCATTTGTGCGGGTAGAGGGTCATCTCGATATCTGCCCGTTCGCCGGAGTTAAAGAGGCACTGGATATCGTAGCGTATCTGCCGCTGGTCCAGCCGGGAAACCGGCGGTTCATTGGCGCTTATACTTAGCTCCTTCACGGGTTTTTCCAGAATAGCCGAGAGCAGCTTTTTCCGGGCTATCTCTGAGGAGACGGTATCCCTGGTAAAAATACTTTTGAATACCGGATCCCAGCAGGGATCGATGATCGGGTCGTGAGTTGCAATATGCTTTGCATATTTTGCAGGTTTTTCGTGTTTCGCCATAGTTTTCCTCCATACAAAGGCGGGGTTTACAGTATTTATGGCAATACCCAGCGTGGTGCTTGTATGTGGAGGGGAATTTTGGGGAATTTTTAGGGAATTCGACCTGCTTATTCGGTTACATTACGGAAAATATCTTCCCGGGAATGGAAACCGTCCCGGATCACTTCGTCAATGGAATCCCGGTAAATCATGGTTGATTTTTCCAGATATGCGGGGACCATGATGCCGCTGTGGTTATCAAGCATACTATCCCTTTGCGGAATTTCTATCTGTTCGCCCCGGTTCCTTCTAACCAGATCAACTGCCAGTCTGGCAGCCCGGACTGCCAAAGTGCCGATTGGTTTATAGATCGTCATAAGCTGGGTGCCTTCTACAATACGCTGGCAGGCGCTGAGTTCCGCATCCTGGCCTACCACAACAACTTTACCCGCCAGGCGGCGTTCGGCCAAAAGCTGTATTGCCGCTCCGGCAATGGCATCGTTGCCCCCCAAAAAACCCGCTTCCCCTCCAGATATTCGGCATAAATTTCCAAGAGCCGCAAATCAAAAAAAGGCTGGCTCATAAAACCTGCAGCTCCCGCTGCTTCCTTGGCCGTTAGGTAATCCAGCTCGT
>BNVB01000194.1 GCA_025997795.1 Spirochaetia bacterium
CGGACTTTTGCGCCCACCCGTGCGTTGAACAATCCCCGGTGGGTTTTAACGGTGAATTCCCGCCTGTTTTGAATTCGCTCTGCCAGTTCACGGATTACCCAATCTTCATAATGCGGTTTACCATTTATTTCATATTCCGAAAAATAAGAGCCGGTAACATTCAATGCTGCCGTACCGTAGGCCGCTATCCCTTCACTGTCATGCTTAAAGCAGGAACGGTTTAAATCAAGAACAATAGGTCGGCCATAAATCGCCGCCTTGTATAAATCACCGTCAGTTTCTTTGTGAGTGTCAGAATAGCCTTGTCTGTGTGGGTAGTAACATCGTATGCCGAATAAGAAAAAGGCCCTCCGTCATAGTCAAGGCGATTTTCCGTTTCCTCTTTACTGTCTATGTCATCAGCGAAAATTACCGCCCTTTCTTTGCCGCCAGTATCAATAATCGAATAATGGGCTTCATAGTTTCCCTCTTCAATTTCACGGACAAGCGGATATTTGAAAGGGTAATGCGCTTGCAGAAATTCATCATACAAAACCGGTGCTTCGTCATATCGCCAAATTTCCCGCTTTTCTAAGGCAATCGGCAGATTGATTTTAAGCCGTACACTGTTCCGGTATAACTCCGCTCTGTCAGTTTTCCGTAAGTGAAAAATATCCTGCCCGGTAAAAGTGTAGGAGTAATCATCATCTTGCAGAGGTTCAGTCTGGTATGGCGAATGGGCGAACACAAGCGGCTTTTCAGGAGCGCACTCAAGATGACAGCGGTAAGCCGTTGCAAGGCTGGAAAGTTCCGCCCAAATGTTCTTTGTCAGTCGTATAAAGGGGAGCGTTACCGGAATAGTCGAACAATCAATATCGGTAACAGATAACCCCGCCCGTTGCGCTATGCCGTGGACAAGGGATTTTTCCGCTTGTGTTTTATCACATACCACCGAATAGGCAAACACAGCCGGAGCCGTCCAGTCCCGGCTTTCATCACTTTTCCGTAATTTGGCCGATAAATCCCGCAGCCCTAACCGGACAAACCGCTTGCGCCCCGGCCCTTTTATATCCTGTATGCCGTTATCGTCAACATATAAAACAAACCGTTCAAAATAGGGAAGGCCATCACCAAGAGAAAGTGAAACCTTAACTTTCGTACCCGGCCCGGCGTTAGTGTAGGAGTAAGCCTCATGTGAATTATCAAGAAGTATTTCCCCTCTGGCAGAAGTCCCCCCGGCAGCTTCTTTCAGGCCGTAAAAATCCGCTTCCAAAATATCTTGTTCAAAAACACTCTCAAATCCCCAGGGCA
>BNVB01000195.1 GCA_025997795.1 Spirochaetia bacterium
TCCACTACATTCACACCCATGCAGAAGGAACGCTGGAATACTCGACACTTTTTTACATTCCCGCCAAAGCTCCCTTTGATATGTTTCAGGTGGATTACAAGGCTGGGATTAAACTGTATGTTAAGCGGGTTTTTATTACCGATGACGACAAGGAACTTATGCCCACCTACCTGCGTTTTGTCCGGGGGGTTATTGACTCGGAGGATTTACCCCTCAATGTAAGCCGGGAAATACTCCAGCAAAACAAAATTCTAATGAACATCAAAAACTCCTCGGTTAAAAAACTGCTGGGAGAATTCAAGGCCCTGGCGGATGCGGCGGGTAATTCGGATGACAACAAAAAGAAGTGGGAAACCTTTATTAAGGAATTTAACCGGCCCTTAAAAGAAGGGCTCTACCAGGATTTTGCCAACCGCGAGGCCCTCCAGGAACTGGTGCGTTTCAAAAGTACCGCCGTGGAAAGTACCGAAGACTCTGCCGGGTGGACCAGCTTTGCCGATTACCTTACCCGGATGAAGGATGACCAAAAAAACATCTATTACATTACCGGCGGGGACGAAAAAACCCTTAGGGCTTCGCCGCTCTTGGAAGCGTACAAGGCCAAGGGCATTGAAGTCCTTATCATGGATGATGAAATTGATGACATTGTGATTCCCTCCCTCCACAGCTACCGCAAGGAACTGCCCGCCGCGGACGGCAAAATGGAAACAAAAAGCTGGGACCTTAAGGCGGTAAACCGTTCCGGAGCGGACGAAGAGCTGGGCGAAAAAGCGGACAAACAGGCAGAGAAGGAAGCAAAGCCGGTTATCGAAAAAATCAAAAAAGCCCTGGGAGACCGGGTAAAGGATGTAAAACTTTCCCGCCGCCTCCACGATTCCCCTTCCTGTATCGTGGCGGACGAAAACGATCCCAGTATGCAGATGGCCCAAATGCTCAAAGCCATGGGTCAGGCCGATATGACGGAGATTAAACCCATCCTGGAAGTCAACGGCGGCCACCCCATTGTAACGGGCCTTAAGGATACGGAGGATGAAAGCCGCATTGCCGATGTAGCAGGGGTACTGCTGGATCAGGCCCTCTTGGTGGAGGGGATTAAACTTAAAGACCCGGCGGATTTTGTAAAACGGCTGAACCGCCTGCTTTCATAGTTCAAAAGACCCCTGCACTGGATCCCGGGTATTAGTATTTTTCGTAGTGAACCAGTGCAGGATCAAAGCGATCCTTGGGCTGTGCCGCTTTGGCAGGATAACCCAGGGCAATAAGCGCAAAGGGAACAATGTGGG
>BNVB01000196.1 GCA_025997795.1 Spirochaetia bacterium
TCATCTCCTTATCTTTCCCCTGCGCCATGTGGAAGATATCCGTACATTGACGGCGGCGGAACGGTCTTCCCTGGACACCCAGCTGGACCGGGCGCTTTCTGCACTGGATTCGCTCTACCATCCGGCAGGATACAATATCGGCTTTAATATGGGGCCGGAAGCGGGAGCTTCCATTGAACATCTCCACCTTCATGTCATTCCCCGGTATCCCCGGGAACTTGGCATAGCCGAACTTCTGGCGGGAAAACGGGTCCTGGTGGAAGACCTGAACAAAACCAGGGAACGGCTTATCCAGGCCCTAACTGATAACCCCTTGAAAGAAAACGGCGGAAATGCTACAGTAGAGCAATGAGATTGTCTACCTTCCTGCTGCTGCCGCTTCTTTTCTTTGGCGCTCTTTTTGTTCTTTCTGCCCAGGAAGAGGATGATGATGAAATAATTCCCATTGAATCGGACTGGTCCGGAAGTACCGCCGCCACCTACCGGAGGGGCGATCGCATTTTTTCCATTGCCCTTGGCCTTGTAAAACCGCTCTTTTTTTATGATCAGGAACTTGGCTACCTTGGCTTAAAAAGCGGCGGTTACGACAGCCCCAGAATGAGCATGGGGGGTACGGGCATTCTGGGCTTTAACTATTTTTTGGGGCCGCACCTCTTTTTGGGCCTGGAACTGGGGGGAATGTTTGCCCCCACGGTAGGTAAAAGTATGTACTATATTGTTCCCCTCGGGGCCCGTATAGGTTACCAGTTTGTCTACAAACGTTTTGAATTTCCCCTGACTTTTATGCTGGGATTTGCCCCCCAGTCGCACCATCAGCGGAGTTATCTGGGCCTTTTTGCCAAACCCTCGGCAGCGGCTTATTTTCGTTTTAATGCCGACTGGTCCTTTGGTTTCAATACCGGCCTATGGTGGGTCCCCCAATGGACCAGCGTAAGCGACGACAAACATACCGGTAAAATCAGGATCCACGGTTTTTTCTGGGAATTTTCCATAGGAGCACGCTATCATTTTTAAGATGAAACAAATTCTATCCGTATGCCTTTTGGCGTTTTGTCTTGTCCTCTTTACCACCTGTAATCAGGAACCGCTCTTCTGGGCAATTTACAATGAATATCCGCCCATTGAATCCCTTATCAAAGGATCGTTGTCGCCGATCGTTGCTGTAAAATTTGCCGGAGCAACAAAAGGCATACTCTACACCAGCAATTATACTTCCCTGTGGAAATATGATCTCGATTCGCCCGGGCCTTCCGGCCGTCCGCATTGGGAAAGGGAAAATTAT
>BNVB01000197.1 GCA_025997795.1 Spirochaetia bacterium
GCGCTAAAAAGGCTTGGATCCTGGTTTGAGTACCTTAAAAAAAACGGCGTATACGACAATACCCGCATCATTATTGTTGCCGATCATGGGGCAGACATTGAAACAGCTGTGTTTTCCGAGGAGGACTCTGCCGGAAGCTCCGCTGCTCCTCTTTTACCTGTTAAACGGGAAGCGTTTAACCCTCTTCTTATGGTGAAAGATTTTTACATGGATTCTCCATTAATTACCGATAGTACTTTTATGACCAATGCCGATGTTCCGACACTGGCTATGAAGAATATTATTCAAAATCCGATTAATCCTTTTACCGGAAATCCGGTTACTGATGTAATAAAAAAAACACCGCTGCGCATAACTACTTCCACTAAATGGATGCCGAATGAACATCATAAAAATACCTTTAACATCAGACCCGGCGAGTGGTATTTCGTTCATAACAACATCTTTGACGCCAAGAACTGGCAAAAAATAGAACAATAAGACAGCAGACAGAATGATGCCTTTATACCCCCTTTATATCGATCCGGGAACAGGAAGTATGCTCTTTTCAATTTTGATTGGAGCTGCTGCGACTTTATATTTTTTTCTCCGGACGCTGATTATCAAATTCAAACTTATCGCTTCCGGCAGCGGGCAGACTAGAACCACCTCCGTTTATCCGTTTGTAATTTATAACGAAGGAAAACAATACTGGAATGTCTTTAAGCCCCTTGTTGATGAATTTGAAAAACGCGGAATAGAACTATTGTATCTTACATCGGCGGAAGATGATCCCGTTTTTGAAATGAATTTCAGTCATATAAAAAGAGAGTATATCGGTGAAGGAAACAAGGCATTTATGCGCCTTAATTTTATTTCCGCCGATGTGATTCTAATGACAACGCCGGGTCTCAATGTGTATCAATTAAAGCGTTCCAAAACGGTAAAACACTATGCCCATATACTGCACGCACCCAGTGACGCTACGATGTACCGTTTATTTGGCATCGACTATTTTGATTCCGTATTGTTAACCGGGGATTACCAAGCAAAGGATATCCGAACGCTGGAAAAACTACGCGGACTGCCCCAAAAACAACTTGTTACCATTGGATGTACCTATCTTGATGTATTTGCGGAAAAAATCAATACCTTACCAATTGAGGAGAATCATCCGTTCACTGTCCTCGTATCCCCGTCATGGGGAGCTTCCGCCCTGCTCTCCCGTTATGGGGAAAAACTGCTGACGCCGCTGGTAAAAACCGGCTGGTCTATCATTGTCCGCCCC
>BNVB01000198.1 GCA_025997795.1 Spirochaetia bacterium
CTTCTGTCCTTGAACGCGCAGGGATTTTTTTCAAAATCTCCGCCGCGTTGGGAGTTTTGTTTTCTATGAGGGCAATAATATCCGCATCGGCGCGGAATTCTTTTGGAATATATCGCGGGAAACTGGAGTGCCCTCCGAACAGTAAACAGGTATCGTTTTTTAACGCCTCTATGCACATTTCTTTTGTTTTGAAAACAGCGGGAACATACTCCAATGCATCGCCTTTATCCCCGATGAATATAAAACCCGGCAAGTCTGCCTTGACGCGGTAAAGAAGACCGGGAGCGCCCTTCAATTCATTCCCGCGCCGCTCAAGACAAAGGACTTTTACGAGGAAGCCATGGCGCTAAATGCCTCGGGCTTTAAGCATGTGCCCAGGGAATTTGTAACGGCGGAAATGTGCGAAAAAGCCGTGGCAAACAGTGACTATTCTTTTCAGTATGTTCCCGAAGAATTCAGAACCGCCGATCTCACCGAAAGGGCGATCAAAAAAAGTGGCCTTACCCTTTCTGACATAAGCGATACAATGAAAACGAACAAGCTCTGCCTTTTGGCGGTACAGGACCACGGCGCGGCACTGCAGTATGTTCCCTACCATCTGCGGACGCCTAAAATCTGTCTTGCGGCGGTTAAACACTTTAGCTATGCCATTGAGTATGTACCGGAGGCGCTTAAAACACGGGAACTCTGTCTTGCGGCTCTCACCGGTTATGCAGGCTGGGGGATAATTCGGCATGTGCCCCGCCCTTTACTGACACCGGATTTTTACTACGAGGCCGCAGAAAAAAATACCCGGGGTTTATCAGACATTCCTGTACCGGAAGAATTGATAACCCAGGCATTTTGCCTTCAGGCAGTCAGAAAAAATGGAGAGGCAATTGCTTCCATACCGGATAGGTTTATCACCCGGGAATTATGCATCGAGGCCCTGTACAGCGAACATGGTTATGAAGTGCTTAAATACATTCCCGAACGGTTCAAAACGCCGGAATTCTGCCGTAACAGCATCCGCATTAGCGGCGTAAATCTTTCCGGCGTTCCGGAAGCGCTCATAACGGCGTCGAACCAGGGGTTCGCACTGTGCCTTGAGGCGGTCAGGCATAATGGCTACGCATTGCAATATGTACCGTTGCAGCTATTGACAAAAGAAATTGTTCTTGAGGCAGTCAGAAGCATCGGCGATGCATTGGAGTATGTTCCCGCTGTTTTCAAAACAAAAGAAATGTGCATAGAGG
>BNVB01000199.1 GCA_025997795.1 Spirochaetia bacterium
CTGGACAGTTAAAAGTAAAGTATAAAATATCTTTAGCAGATTCAGTTGCTCTTGCAGAAACTATGATAATAAATGGATCATTAGTAACTTCTGATCATCATGAATTTGAACCAATTGAAAAAACAGAGAATATAAAAATAAATTGGTTTAGATAAAAGCCAACCAACAACCCATAGCTCCGGTTTAGCTTGTATAAACCTCCGTTTCCATGCAGAATAGAACCACAAAATGAAAACAACCCTTGGCAAGCGCTTCCTTATCCTCGCTGTCATGCTCGCTGCCGCCTCGTTGTTTCCGCGCCCGGCGCAGGCAGCGCTTTCTGTGGAGGGAAGCGCCTTTACTCCGGATGACTTAAGCACCCGGGGGAACTACCTTACCGTTAAAATTGCCCTGGCCGGTCCGGGGGATGAAATCTACCTGTGGTGGGGACATATTGCCCTTATTATAGAAGACGGCCTTTCCGGTCAAAGCAGATTTTATGACTGGGGGGTCTTTACCTTTGATAAGGAAAACTTTTATGTTGATTTTGCCTTTGGCAGGCTTTTGTACAGTTGTGTGGTTTCTCCGGCGGCAAACAGCAGCGCCTTGATAAGCGGAGCCAACCGGGATTTAACCTTGTATACCCTGGACCTGCCGCCGGAAACAAAAACGGAACTGTTCCTTTTTGCGGAAAACAATGTGCTGCCGGAAAACAAATACTACTGGTATCATCATTTTAAGGATAACTGCGCCACCCGGGTGCGGGACATCATTGACCGGGCAACCGGCGGCGCTTTTGCCGCCAAATACCGCGAGGCTCCGGGGCGTTTTACCCTGCGGGAACAGGTGCGCCGCCATACCTGGTTTTCCCCCTTTTGGGATTGGGCCTTAAGTTTTTTGATGGGCCAGGGCATTGACGAACCTATTACCGTTTGGGACGAAATGTTTCTTCCCTCGGAAATTATCAAACGGGTAAACGATTTTACCTATACCGATGTCCGGGGTCTGGAACGGAAGCTTGTGTCTGCGGTAGAAACCGTACACCGGGCGGAAGGCCGCCCCCCGGTACTGGATACTCCCCGGAAAGGCTGGCCCCGTACTCTGGGCTTGGGCCTGGGTATCGCACTTTTCTTTTTTCTGGTAAAAGTTTTTTCCAGAAAAAAAGAGGGGGATATTCCGCCGCTTTTCCGGTCTTTGCTTGGGATAGGTCAGGCTGTACTGGGACTTTTTTTCGGTATCATGGGGTCCCTC
>BNVB01000200.1 GCA_025997795.1 Spirochaetia bacterium
GTCGGGAACAAGGTTCGACCTATCCGCGCTTTTTAACGCAGTAACCAGTTAACCCTTTAAGGACTGCACGGGGGGGCTATACCTCCGTGCGGTTTTTTCTTTCGTGTAGTTTGTGTGTAGTGGTTGAATTCTTCTTCAAAGGAATAAAGACGGAGAATGATTAACCACAAAGGTGTACCTGGTACCAGGATTTGTGGATCAAAAATGGTAATTTATACCCGCTTGTTTCAAGATAACATTGGCCATATACCGGGACTTGATTTTAACTGCCACGGGAAAAGAACTGTTTGTTATAGGGCTGTGCCAGATGTCATGATCGCCTTTACCGTGCCGCACAAAATGACAACCATTCTTGTTCAGCTGTTCCCGAATAAGCTTCTCGTATTCAGCCATTATGCGTATACCTTCGCCCGCCGCTTTGCAGCAAAATTGATATATGCGTTAACGTGTTCCTTGCCATTCAATTCCAGTATCTCCGGTGCGGTAAGCCGCACTTGCTCCATAAGGACATCAAGAGAACCGGATTCAAGGGCCAGTGGAATTTCATCATTCTCCGCAACCCATACCCTGGCCTCGTCATCCCAGGTAAGCAGAACGGTATACTCATTCATAACTAACTCCTATTTTGTGCGGCTGAATATCCGCACCCATAATAGAATAAATATAACACCCTCACCGGTGTAAAGGCAAGGAGAAATGGTGCCTGTCACCGGGGAGAAATAAACCACGAACACCAAGGCGCGCAAAGGAGAAGAGAAGACCTTCGGGGCTATCCATCATCTTCCTTTGTCGCCTTCGGCGGGCAGTATGCTGCACTGGGGAGGGCAATGGGGCAGTGAAAACATTTTGGAATTCCTCGCCTGGGCATACCCGGCGAAGAATTCCGCCTAGGCGAAAATCTTAAACGATCCGTCAAATGTAGGTATGCCTGGGCGAATTCTACAAGTCTTTTCACTGCCCCATTGTCCTCCCCAACGGAGCCTACACGCCAAGGCATTTATAAGCGAGCAATTTCTTCCGGTAAAAGCGAAGTACTTTGGGCAATGTAATCAAGGGAAACTCCCAGCTTTTTCAAATTGCGGGCGATTTCTTCCCTGCTTTGCCGGGATCCTTTCTCCATACCCAGGGCTTGGCCGCGTTCCATACCTTTCTCCATTCCCAAGGCTTGACCGCGTTCTAGGCCCAGGGCTTGACCGCGCTCCATTCCCAGGGCTTGGCCTTTTTCCAT
>BNVB01000201.1 GCA_025997795.1 Spirochaetia bacterium
CCATGGTTCCAATGCAAAACCCTATAAACAAAAAGGGACAGGCCGGGCCCGGCGGGGAGATAAAAAATCTCCCATCCTTGTGGGGGGCGGCACGATCTTTGGCCCCAAACCCCGGGATTTTTCCTATGCCATGCCCAAAAAAGCAAAACGCCTGGCTCTTAAAACGATCCTTTCACTTAAAGCGCAAAGCGATACCCTTAAGGTGGTTGAAGATTTTTCCATCGAATCGGGAAAGACCAAAGACCTGGCCCAGCTTTTAGACAAATTCGGCGGCCCCGAACGGACGGTTATTATCCTTAAAGATGATGATCCCAGGCTAAAACGGGCGGCGGCGAATATTCCTTGGCTTAGTTATCTGTCGTACAAGCGCCTTCGGGCCCATGATCTCTTTTATGGACGGCGGGTTTTGCTTCTGGAAACGGCGGCAAAAAACCTTGGCACATTCTATAACGGGGACAAAGAGGAGGCCGGTAAATGAACTATGAATCAATTTTAATTGAGCCGGTCCTTTCGGAAAAGGCAAATATCCTGCGGGAGCAGGGCAAATATGTATTTAAGGTTGATCCCAGAGCTACCAAGCTGGATATAAAAGAAGCGGTCCGGCGGCTCTTTAATGTTCACCCGGTGGCCTGTACCACAATGGTTGTGGGCGGCAAGCCCAAGCGGCTGCGGAATAAGCCCGGTTATACCTCTACCTGGAAAAAGGCCATTGTCCGGCTTGCCAAGGATGAGAAGATCGGCATTTTTGAGGGCGTATAATTATGGGTATTAAAACATATAAACCAATAACAGCGGGAATGCGGCAATGGACAAGCCTGGATTTTTCTGAGCTTACCAAAAAGGCCAAGCCCGAAAAATCCCTTACCGCCGGCAGACCCGAACGGGCAGGCCGGGACTGGAACGGCCGGATAAGCGTACGCCACAAAGGCGGCGGTCATAAACGGCGCTACCGGACCATTGACTTTAAGCGGGACAAAATTGGTATTCCCGGTAAGGTTGTTACCATTGAATACGATCCTAACCGCAGCGCCAACATAGCCCTGGTGAACTATGTGGACGGTGAAAAACGGTATATCATCGCCCCCAAAGGACTTGTAACAGGAGCGATAATCAAGGCCGGTCCCGATGCCCCCATTGAGGCGGGTAACGCGCTGCCCCTGGAGAATATTCCCCTGGGTTTTACCGTTCACAATATTGAACTGACCCTGGGCAAGG
>BNVB01000202.1 GCA_025997795.1 Spirochaetia bacterium
GGCCTATGGCAGTGCTCATCAATTCTTCCCGGCGGATAATTTCTTCTGCCAGTTCCTGCCGGTTTTTTACCTGGGGAGCGCCGGCAAGGTTTTCTGCCAGGGCGATAAGGGCATCCCGTTTATCGGCATAGTTAAGAAACAATACCCTGTCGGGTGAAAGAATCGATTCAACCTGGACCGCCGTATAAGCGGCCTTGCCATGGTGACCGCCGGAAAGCCGGCTGTTAAGCCACTGTTCCACGTCAGATTTGCGGAAACGCCAAACGGTACCAATTTTTCCCGCAGGAATTTCACCCTTCTGGGCCCAATCATATACGGTCCGTTCCGAAACCCTCAGGTACTTGGCAACCTCTTCTATCGTTAAAATCGCTTCTTCATTCATTACTACTAAAATACACTATACCGCAAGGAATGTCAAATAGTTCCAGCCAAATCATGGAGCGAATCGTAGGGATAAAGCTCCCCAATGGTGGTGTCCACCTGTTTAACACCGGAACCGCCAAAACGGACCGGAGCGCCGCTTTCCATAAATTCGCTCAATACCTGGCGGCAGGCGCCGCAGGGGCCCACGGGTTCCGCCGAATCCGGGGTGGATATGGCCAGGGCGATAAAGGACCGGCAGCCCCGGCTTACCCCCTGGACCACGGCGCTCCGTTCGGCGCAGATCGTAAGGCCATAGGAACGGTTTTCCACATTACAGCCGGAAAAAACCGTACCCTCCGCAGAGAGGAGAGCCGCCCCCACCCGAAACCGGGAATAGGGAGCATAGGCAGCATCCGCCGCCGCCCGGGCCATGCGGAAGAGTTCATCCATATTAATCGTATCCATACATTCCTCCACTACCAGTATATCATGGACTTTGCCGGGGGCAAGCGTGGCAGAGCAAACGTGTTGGCAAAGCAAACGCGCTGGCAGAACCAACGTTGACGAAGTCCTTTTTTCCCGGTATAGTAACTTTGTGGCTAAAGAAAAAAAAGCGTACTTTATCGTCCTGGCCATTGCTGCCTTTATTGTCTATATACTCCTGGCTGCCCAGCCAATTCCTTCCGAAACGATCCTGACCAACAACTGGCTCCGTTTGCTGGAAAGCGCTCTCAACGGAGAAGACCTTTCCGATTCTGCGGAATCAGGCGGTACGGCTTCCGCCGGCACTCCCGACGGCACTTCCGCTGGTGCAGGCCGGGAAACGCTGGTTCCCTTTAGGCT
>BNVB01000203.1 GCA_025997795.1 Spirochaetia bacterium
CAGCAAGGGCCGGACTATTCAGAAAAACGACCTTTTTATGCGCAGTACCCTGGAGCTTTCTTCCCCGGCGGTGCCTGCAGGAGAGGGTAGCCGTAATCTTAAAAATACGTTAAACAAGTTTAAGGCCACTTTTATAGAGAAAGTTCTTGAAGAAAATAATTGGAATCAGACCGAAACAGCCAAGGCCCTGGATATCCAGCGGACGTACCTGTCCAGGCTGATTAAGGAACTTTCCATCAAGGAGCATTGATCATGGCAAAAGAACAGCCTCTGGCAACAACAAGTATCAGTGATAAAATCGCCCTCTTTGTACAAAAATACCGTGTTTTCCTCCTGGGATTTTTAATCGTTCTTGTGGCGGCCCTTATTGGGACAGCGGTTTTCCTGGCCATTCGGGATACCCTGCAGAAAAACGCCATTGTTACCCTGGAAGGGCTTGAAAAACGCAAGATCGATCTGGGGGATTTGGGGGATTCTTCTAAGTCCCTGGAGGTCCAGGCCCTTCTGGAAGAGTTCAATAATTTTGCCAAATCCACCTTTGGTTATTCGTCGGCCAAGGCCCACTGGCTTGCGGCGGATATCTACGCTGCCCGGAACGAATGGGCGGCGGCGGAAGCGGCCTGGGCGGCTTCCGCAGAAGCGGGAGTTAAAACCTACCTGGTACCCCTTTCCCTTTTTAACGCCGCCGCCGCCGCGGAAGAGCAGGGTAAGCTTGATGAGGCCATTGACTACTATAACCGGAGCCTTCTTTTTGAGGAAGAATTTCCCGCCGCTTCCCGGGTCCGGTTTAACATAGGCAGAATCTACGAAGCCAAAAAAGACAAAACCGCCGCCGCAGAAGCCTACCGTTCCCTTATCGAAAAAGCCCATGAGGGTTCAACCTGGGCAAAACTTGCCCAAAGCAGAATAATCGCCATGGAACTGGAATGACTTGTCAGCGGCAGGGAAGATTTGGACAGCCGGTTTACGCCCATCACCGTAAACCGAGGTTTTCTCAGTTTTTTCCAATCCTGCTTGCCGCTCTAACGGCAGTTTTTTCGTCCTGCGGCCTGGAAGATTACATTTACCTGGAACCGGTACAAATAGTTGAGGTTACATCGGACAGCAGGGTACGCATTGTATTTCCCGATAACAGCACCAATAGTAATTTCCGGAACTATACTATATTTTACCGTATCTATATCAGTGATTTTCCCTCCACGGGC
>BNVB01000204.1 GCA_025997795.1 Spirochaetia bacterium
TGCGGAGAATACGGAAAAATACCGGGAAGAACCGGAAACATTTAGAAGAAGCGCTGTTTTACCCGGCGACTTAAATGCCGCCGATGCGGCGGCGCTTATCAAGGACCTTAAGCGGGCGGGGCTTCCCGTTTCCGGGGCCCTTACGGATTATCATCACCGTTTTTCCTTTGCCGCCGTTTCTTTTGTGGTGATCTTTTTATCACTCACCGTAAGCGGCCGCTTTAAAAAAAACGTCCTTCTTTTTAGCCTGCTTTCAAGCCTAGGAACGGCGGTTATCTATTATGTGATCGAAATGATCAGTATGATGGGCGCTCGCTTTGGCCTGCTGCCGCCGTTCTGGGGCGCCTGGATTCCGGTCTTTGTCTGTACTGCCGCGGGTCTCCTGATGCTGCGTTTTGCCGAACAATGAGCGCCATGAATATTTTTACCATAACCGGCAGCGATCCAAACTCACGGGCCAGGACAGGTTTATTGCGCCTTCCCCAGGGGGAAACGGAAACCCCCGTATTTATGCCTGTGGGAACCAATGGAACGGTCAAAGCTCTTTCCAACGATGATCTGGAAGAAATCGGCTTTTCCCTTATTCTTGCCAATACCTACCATCTTTACCTTAGGCCGGGAATGGAGGTGATCAAAAAAGCCGGAGGGCTCGGGAACTTTACCGGTTGGAAGGGAAACTACCTTACCGATTCGGGTGGCTTCCAGATTTTTTCGCTGGCGCCGTTCCGCAAGATAAGCGAGGAAGGGGCGGCCTTCCGTTCCCACATAGACGGTTCAAGCCACGTTCTTTCGCCGGAAAAGGCCGTGGAAATTCAAACAATCCTGGGAAGTGACATTCAAATGCAGTTGGATGTATGTACCCCCTGGGGTGCGGGCGAAAGAGAAGCCCGGGATGCCCTGGAAATAACTGCCCGCTGGCTTAAACGGGCCCATGCCGCCTGGACCAGTGCGGCGGATTCCGGCTATAAGGGCGCCCTCTTTTCTATTATCCAGGGGAATTTTTACCCCGCGCTCCGTAAAGAAAGCGCCCGGCGGACACTGGAAACAGATACCCCCGGTATCGCCATCGGCGGCCTTTCGGTGGGGGAGCCGGAGGAGGTTTTCCGGGAATACCTGGGCCTTTGTTCCTCGCTGCTCCCCAGCGAAAAACCCCGTTATGTTATGGGAATTGGTACGCCGGAATATCTGCTCTGGGCCATG
>BNVB01000205.1 GCA_025997795.1 Spirochaetia bacterium
CCAGTCTAATGCACGGTTTCTCCTCTTTGCTGCGGCAGTGGTGGAGGCGGTGGACCGCTTTGCCCTTTTGCTCCGGTCTTCGGTAGCCACTTCGGGGAACGATCACCGCCTGGGGGCCAACGAGGCTCCCCCGGCAATTGTGTCAATTTTCTTTGGCGGTCCCCTTACAGAAATTTTTGACAATATCGCCGAAGGCAAGGGCAGCGGCAAAAGTGCATCCGGCGAACTTATCAAGATAGGCGTTACCAGCCTTCCCTCTCTGCCCAAGGATGTCTCTGACCGGAACCGGACCAGCCCCTTTGCCTTTACGGGGAACAAGTTTGAATTCCGCATGGTCGGTTCTTCCCAGTCCATCGCCACCCCCAATACCTACCTTAATACGGCGGTGGCCCAGGTACTTAAGGAATATGCCGACAAACTTGAAAAAGCAGCGGACAAAAACGGGACGATCCAGACGATCATCAAGGAATCCTACACCAAACACAAACGGGTAATCTTTAACGGCAACGGTTATACCGATGAATGGGTGCGGGAAGCGGAACGCCGGGGGCTGCCCAATGTCAAAAACGCCGTGGATGCCCTTTCGGTATTGACCCGGAGCGAGACCATTGCCCTTTTCGAGGACCATAAGATCTTTACCCGGGAAGAGTCGGAAAGCCGGTACCACATCTACCTGGAAAAATACGCCAAGCAGATCAACATTGAGGCCGGTGTTACCATCGAGCTGGCCCGGCGGCATATCTTCCCTGCGGTAAGCGCATTTGCCGCCAGCCTTGCCAAGGACGCCGCCGCCCTGGCTGCCATTGGAGCGGTCAGCTCTGCCCAGGAAAAGCGGGCCAAACGGACCGCCGAACTGGCCAATGAACTTTTTGACATAACGGGAAAACTGGAAACCGTACTGGCCGAAACCCAGGATACGGCGGACGTACAAGCCCAGGCCAAGGCCTATCTGGAAAAGGTAAAACCTGCCATGGAGGAAGTACGGTCCCGGGCGGACGCTCTGGAAAAAATCGTTTCCAAGGAAGCCTGGCCCCTGCCCGGTTACGAGGAACTGCTCTTTAAGTTGTAAAAAGAACTGGGCGTGGGGCCGCGAACTCCACGCCTAAAACTCAACCCCAAACAGCGCTTTTACATTTGCCGCAATTTGTTCCGCCATTGTTTCTGGTTCCTCAAGACTGC
>BNVB01000206.1 GCA_025997795.1 Spirochaetia bacterium
ACGTTCCGGTTGTTTACGACGTTTTTGCAGTTGCGATAAAGGAAACCGCAGGTTTCCAGCAACTGCAAAAATGTGCCGGAGAAAAAATGCACAAAGGCCGTAGGCCGACTGCGTTTTTTCGTAGGCCAAGCCCGCTACTGCGGGCGCAGCGTATACAATCCTGTTATGTGCAGTACGGGCGTATTCCATTATTTTATTTTATTATTATATTCTTTATCTAATATTTTATTTAAGAAATCTATTTCCCCTGTAAATTTATACACTAATTTATTTTCCATTTTTTTATTTGTATCCAAATAATTTATAAATTCAATGAAATATTCATTTTTCGTTTCTATTTTTATTTTTTTATCTATGAATTTATAAATTCCAATTAAATATATTGGCATATAATTTATTAAATTACATTCACGATACAAGCCTTTTGTCAACCATTGACATTTTGAATGTAATTTTACCAAATTATTAAAATTGTTTTCAATACCATTTTCTAATGATATTGTTTTGTTTAATACCTCTAAAAGTTCACTATCAAATTTTCCGTTCATTTGTTCTTTGTAATTTTCCATAAATTGTTTTACAACATATTCTTTCCAATTAATAATGCCAATGTATTCATTTTCATTGAATATTAAACATTCAATAAAATTAGTAAAATCAAATCCTTTTAAATGTTGGCGATTTAAATTTTGCAAATGGCTGTATGTATAAATGCCATTATACAATAATTCATAATTTTTATTTATTATTGCCTCATAAATTGAAATATTTAAGATTGAAAGTATGACGTTATCAGGTAAATTCATTAAAAATATTTCTTCTATGCTTAATTTTTTCAATAAATTTCTATTGTTTGTATTTGAATACAATAAATTCATAATTATTTTTAATTGATTTATCTACAGAATTATACAATATATTTAATTCCGAGTTTAGCATGTCAAAATTATGATAATTATTTTCGAGAAATTTCCTTTTGATTTCTTCTGTTTCCCATTTATGAATTTCTTTTTGTCCATTTATTATTTCTATAATACCATATCGAGAACTATATAAATATATTTTCTCAAATACCTTATTATCTTCATCAAATATAATTTCGATATAGCTTTTTATATAAGCGGAATTTAATTTCTCACTATATTCTAAATGAATATGTCCTTTCATCTTTATTC
>BNVB01000207.1 GCA_025997795.1 Spirochaetia bacterium
CGGCAGACGCTGGGACTGACGGGCCTTTCGGATTGGGCTGCCGCCTATCCCCGGCAGCTTTCCGGCGGCATGGCCCAGCGGGCGGCTTTGGCCAGATGCCTCTGCAGAAAACCTTCACTGCTTCTGCTTGACGAACCCTTGGGAAGCCTTGATGCTTTTACCCGGATACGGCTCCGGGGCGAACTGGAACGGCTGTGGCAGGATCTGGGCCTTACGGTGATCCTGGTAAGTCACGATATAGAAGAGGCGGTTTTTTTTGGCAGCCAGGTGATGCTTATGAAAGAAGGAAGTATGGTAAGTCAAACCTCCATTCCCCTCAAACGGCCCAGGGATTACCGCGGCAGAGAATTTCAGGATTACTGCCGGACTATTGAGGAGGCGCTTTGTAATGATCCTGCCTAAAACAGATGATGAACTGCTTCATTATATTACCACCGAAGATCCCGCTGAAATGGAAGAACTCTTTGCCGCCGCCCGGGGTGTCCGCGAAAAGCACTACGGTCTTGATGTGTATTTCCGGGGCCTTATTGAATTTACCAATTACTGTAAAAACGATTGTTTCTACTGCGGAATCAGACGGAGCAGTAAGACGGAACGGTACCGCCTTTCGCCGGAGCAGATTCTGGAATGCTGCCGCATGGGGGATAAGCTGGGTTTTCGTACTTTTGTATTACAGGGAGGGGAAGATCCGTGGTTTACCGATGACCGGCTTTGCGGTATCGTCAAAAATATCCGTACCGAATTTCCCGATCATGCCATAACCCTTTCTGTGGGCGAACGGAGCCGGGAAAGTTACGAGGCCCTTTTCCGCGCCGGGGCCAATCGTTACCTTTTGCGGCACGAAACCGCCATGGACAGCCACTATGCGGCCATGCACCCCAAAACGATGAGCCTTGCCGGCCGCAAAGCCTGTCTCCGTACCCTGCGGGAAATTGGTTTCCAAACCGGCGCCGGCTTTATGGTAGGAAGCCCCTACCAGACTCCGGAGTGCCTCCTTGCGGACCTTCGTTTTTTGGAGGAACTGCAGCCCCAGATGGTTGGCATTGGACCCTTTATTCCCGCGGCAAATACGCCCTTTGCGGCTTTCCCCTCGGGCAGCGTAAACCTTACCCTGCGGATGGCAGCCCTTACCCGGCTGCTCCTTCCCCGGGTACTGCTGCCCGCCACC
>BNVB01000208.1 GCA_025997795.1 Spirochaetia bacterium
ATGAAAATGGCTTCAAGAAGTATCAAGCGCAAAATATACCGGTGGTTTTTTATGTAGACAAGCCCTTCCTTGAGGTCACGAAAATATTCTATGCTTTTGTGTTCCCCTTTCTGTTTTTCTGTCAGCGGTATGTGTACAAAAAAGAACAAAATGGTTATGCCAATAGCGGCGGTAACCACATCAACCAAAAAGAGTATTTCCAGGGGGGCAAAGGTCATAAGCGCCCCGCTTACCATGGGAGCGGCCAATGTGGTAGCAGCCTGAATACTGGACTGTATGCCGTTCACCCTGGTTAAATGCTGCTGCGGTACAATCTGCGGGATTACCGCGTTTACCGCCGGCATTTGTGTTCCCTGCCCAAAGGAACGCACCGCCGCACAGGTTAATAAAATTCCGATATGATCAAAACCGGCGAACAAAAAAACCGCTACGATTAAACTGACAACAGCGATTGATCCTTCTTGAAGCCATTTTCATGATTTGCGCTTCTCCGTCGGCAATGCTGACTACACTCCAGGTGACCCGCGACTTTGGCGTCGAAGTGTGGCGGCTGACCGCGATAGAGGTAGCTTTTTCTGTCGGGATGATGTCGGGCGGCATGTTGATTGGCCTCTGGGGAGGATTTAAAAATCGTATTTTTACCGCAGCGCTTGCCGTTGTGGTATACGGGCTTGGCGTTACCGGTCTTGGAATTGTGAATAATTTTTTTGTGTACATCGGCATTATGGCGCTTATCGGCATAACCATGCCGATGTTCAATACGCCGATGACGGTTTTACTGCAATCGTCGGTGGAGCCGACTTTTATGGGAAGGGTTTTTTCTGTTTTCGGTATGGCCTCCAGTGTGATGATGCCCCTGGGTATGCTTGTTTTCGGTCCTGTCGCCGATGTTGTCGCTATCGATATACTGCTTGTCGGGACCGGTATCGTGATTGTGTTACTGTGTATTCCCTATCTTGCAAGTAAAACGCTGCGGGAAGCGGGGAGAAGTCATACAACGCTTGACATAACTTAAACGCAGGTACACAATAGAGAAATCTTATTACTTACAAGAGAGGTTATCATGAGTGGGAATATTCCTGATGTGAAGCTGGGGATCATTGCCGTATCCCGGGGCTGCTTCGTGCGGTTTTCGGAAAGTGACCGCACGAAGC
>BNVB01000209.1 GCA_025997795.1 Spirochaetia bacterium
GCGATACGGCCCATCGCCCTGCGTATGGTTTGGGAACTGTGGGAGTTTTTGCAGGAAGTTTCAGGCCTTTCTGCAGGATTAAAGGCCGTCCCCATTGTCGGCATGGGCGGTATCGCCGCCGCCAATGACGCGCTGGAATTTCTTATGGCCGGAGCGGCGGCGGTCCAGCTTGGGTCCGCCACCTTTGCACATCCCCCGGTTATGAACGAAATTATAACGGGTATAACAGCATATATGAAAAAAAGGAACGTATCTAAACTTGCGGAATTGAATATCCGCCGCTGTTAAAAAAACTTCGCCTATTCGCCGGGGAGGGAGCTTTATTTCTCCGTCAGGTTAAAGACACCGTCCCAGTCGGCGGCGGGTTCTTCTACCCGATACTTTTCACAGCGTTTTAGATACACTGCCGCGGGGCCAATGGTGGTTTCTCCGGTTTGTTGTTCCGCCTCTGCCGCACGGGTAAATTCCCGGGCTGCTGCTTCCCAGTTCCGCTGTTCAAAACAATCCAGGGCATTGTTAAAAAGTCCCGCCAGGTTCTTTTCTGCTTCCGAAGCTTCCGCTTGTAGGTTAAGAATATTGTAAAGCCGTACCGGCTCGCTCTTCCCTACTACCCGTACCCGGTCCAGGCGGCGGGTAAGCAGTACCTCCCCACTTTCCTTAATGGCATCTTCCGATGCAAGTATCCAGGTACCGTACTGTTTGTTTACCCCTTCAAGCCGGGCCGCCAAATTGACTGCATCTCCCATGATCGTATAGTTCATTTTTTTGTCCGTACCCATGTTACCCGCCACCATGTCTCCGGTGTTAATGCCAATACGGGTCAGGAGCGGGACAGGGGAAAGATGTTCCAGAAGAATCGTCTTGTTAAGTTCCGCTTCTATCTGTTTTATCCGTACCGCCGAAATACAGGCCCGCAGGGCGTGATCCGGCTGTTCCAGGGGCGCCCCAAAGAAGGCAATAATTGCGTCTCCTTCAAATTTGTCGATGGTTCCTTCTTCTTTAAGTACCGCATCGCTCATGGCGGTAAGGTAACGGTTAAGGAGCGTTACCAAATCTTCTGCACTGAGTTTTTCGGAAATGGTAGAAAACCCCCGGATGTCGGTAAAGATGGCGCTCATCTTCCGCTTGGTACCGCCCAACTGGAGCAG
>BNVB01000210.1 GCA_025997795.1 Spirochaetia bacterium
GGAGCCTGTAAAAATTTTAGTGTAAACGGTAAATCATAGGGGGACTCTATCTTCCCCATAAATGATTGCAAATTGATTGAGGGCAGCCCCCCAATCCCTAATAGGCATTGTCCACTTTCTGGAAATATTTTTCAAGCCCATAAAAATTAATTTCATCGCCGCCTCGTCATTCGGGAACGATTGCCGGTGTTTTATGATTTTTTGGATCGTATAATTGACCGACTCAATGGCGTTAGTTGTATACACCGCCTTCCTGATTTCAGGCGAGAACTTAAAAAACGGGATAACCTCATTCCAGCGGCTCCGCCAGGATTTGGAAATCATCGGATATTTCGCGTCCCAGACTTTCGCGAACTCCTCCAGCGCACAGGCGGCCAGTTCAGCGGAAGGCGCCAGATAAATGGTTTTCAGCCCGGCGGTTATCGCCTTGCGGTCTTTGTAGGGGACGAACCGTACCGAGTTGCGAACCATGTGGACGATGCACAGTTGCACCTCAGTCTTGGGAAATACGGCGGAAATGGCATCGGGAAAACCGGTCAGGCCGTCAACGGCGGCCAGCAGAATATCCTGAACACCACGGTTTTTGAGCTCGTTCATAATCCCCATCCAAAACTTGGCCCCCTCGTTTTGCTCAATCCACATGCCTAACAGCTCTTTTTGGCCGTCTAAACGTATCGCCAGAGCCAAATACACCGCCTTCTTGACCACCGTTGCCCCGTCCCGGATATTCACCCGCAGGGCATCCAGGAATAGCACCGGATAAAACGGCTCAAGAGGGCGGCCCCGCCATTCGCTGGCCAGCTCTTTGACTTCATCAGTTACCCGGCTTATCAGTTCCGGCGATACATCAACCGCGTAGATGTCCTTAAGGTGATCCTGTATCTGCCGGGTGGTCAAACCCAGTGCGTACATCGACAGGATTTTATCGTCGAATCCCTTGAAATCTCGCTGATGTTTTGGGACAATCTGCGGCTCAAAGGTTCCCTCCCGGTCACGGGGAACCTCGATCTCCATCGGTCCGTGATCCGTCCGCAGCTCTTTGGTATTCTTCCCGTTTCGCCGGTTTGTGATTGGTTTTTCACCCTGGTCATGTTTCTCGTAACCAAGATGCCCGGTCAATTCAGCTTCCATCGTCCGCTC
>BNVB01000211.1 GCA_025997795.1 Spirochaetia bacterium
ATTTGCGGATAACCGAAAGGCCCCGTTTTGCCAGAACATTGCCCGGTTCCAGGTCCGCTATATCCAGATAGATGTCCAAAGCTTTGCCGGTTTCGCCCCGGCGCAGGAACAGAACCGCCAGACCCAAAAGAGCCGCCGGAGACCGGAATTTGATCGTTTTTGCCCGGTTAAAGTAGGTAAATGCCCCGCCAAAATCTCCGGCATAAAGACAGATACCCCCCAGAATACAGTAGTAATTGTACGAATCCTGGTACCTGAATGTTTCGGCTTCCAGCAGTTTGATGGCTTCATCGTATTTGCCCCGTCTGGCAAGAATGAGGGCTTTTTTGAGAACCGGATCGCGTATCATGTTTAGGGTATACCGTACTTGGATCTGATTTTAGAGACAATAAGCCCTATGGCATCCAGATCATCATCAGGAACGGAAGCGCCGGAAGCCATATACCGGTCCAGTCTATTCACCAGGTCCCGCAGGATAATAAGATCGGTTTGTATGGATGATCTTAGATTTCCGTTAAGTTTGCCCGCCTGCTCAATAAGGAGGGAAAGTTCATCGGGCACACTATTCCGGTCAAACCCCGTTTGATCCTCCGACGACAATACAAGGCCGATGGTCCGGGAAGCGCCCCGGTCAATGCGTACCGGTTCATAGTAGTAACATACCGCCGAATCCCCTATTGAATAGGGAAGCAGGTTAAAATTCCGGCCGGAGACAAAGGCCGGTTTCCAGGCAGCGTCATTAAGGCGCTTCCAGTTGGCAAAATAAATGCTGTCGGGCCGGGTAATGTTATTCCCCGCCACACTGCCCATAAGGGCCAGGCGGCTGTTCCGGGCAATCCAGTAGGTATCGGCGGAAGTAGTCTCGATAAGCGATTCCCCGGTAATCTGCCGCAGATTAGTGGCAAAATGGGGAATTCCGGCGGAATCCGGTTTTTCCCCAAGGGTATCGATAAGGAACCGGACTCCGGCATTTACCGGCTGTTCCCCGCGGTTGGTTATGGTAATGGTAATCCGTATTCCATTGGTCAGAGCGGAAGAACCGGTACGGATAAAGGCAAATTCTTCGGTTACCGTAAGAAAGGAGGATTCAAAAATAAGCGCCGGATTGGATGGCGTACCTCCAAGGCGGGTTTTAAAG
>BNVB01000212.1 GCA_025997795.1 Spirochaetia bacterium
CCAGTACGTTTTTATTTTTTTCAGCGTACATTTTTTTCAGTTCGTCCCGGGCGGGTCCCAGGTACTTGCGGGGGTCAAATTCTTCGGGTTTTTCGGCAAAAGTTTTGCGGAGTATGGCTGTCATGGCCAGCCGTCCGTCACTATCTATGTTGATCTTGCAGACCGCGCTTTTTGCCGCCTTCCGGAGCTGTTCCTCGGGAATACCCACTGAATCGGGGAGTTTGCCGCCAAACTGTTCAATAATTTTAACATACTCAATGGGTACCGAAGAGGAACCGTGCAGTACGATGGGAAAACCGGGGATTTTCTTTTCAATTTCTTCCAAAATATCGAAGCGCAGCGGAGGGGGAATCAGAATTCCGTTGGCATCCCGGGTACACTGTTCGGGTTTAAACTTGGCCCGGCCGTGGCTGGTACCAATAGAAATGGCCAGGGAATCGACTTTGGTTTTTTCAACAAAATCTATAACTTCCGCCGGCTGGGTATAATGGCTCTGTTCGGCTACCACATCATCCTCAACACCGGCCAGGACTCCCAATTCACCTTCGACAGAAACATAATCCTTCTGGGAATGGGCAAAATCAACCACTTTCCGGGTTAGGGCAACATTGTCTTCGTAGGATTTACTGGAACCGTCGATCATGACGCTGGAAAAACCCGTTTCGATACAATCCTTACAAAGTTCAAAGGTATCGCCATGGTCCAGGTGCAGGACAATGGGAATATCGCAGCCCAGTTCATGGGCATATTCCACCGCTCCCCGGGCCATGTTTTTTAACAGATTCTGATTGGCGTACTTCCGGGCGCCGGAGGATACCTGGAGGATAACCGGGGATTTGGTCTCCACACAAGCCTGGATTATAGCCTGAAGCTGTTCCATATTATTAAAATTGTAAGCCGGGAGGGCATAACCCCCGGAAACCGCTTTTTTGAAGAGTTCTACGGTGTTGACAAGACCTAATTCCTTGTAACTCGTCATCTAATGCTCCTTTGAAAGATTGATATTTTACAGTATAGTAGAAAAGCGCCGAATTGGGAAGAGCACAATGGATTATCGAAAAATACCGGATTGGTTCAAAAAAAACCTCCAGAGAACAGCCCAACAGGCGGCCCCGGTTTCC
>BNVB01000213.1 GCA_025997795.1 Spirochaetia bacterium
CTTTTCTCAGCACTTCCAGATCTTGTAAGGGCAGTGAAGATGACAAGTCTGATGAGGATGGTGACGATGACGACGTTGATGAAGAGCTTGACAAGATAGACGATGGTTGCGATGATGAAGAGCTTGATGAGCTAGACGATAGTTGCGATGATGAAGAGCTTGATGAGCAAGACGATGGTTGCGATGATGAAGAGCTTGACGAGATAGACGATTGTCGCACGGTTCTTCTCACGGCACTTTTATACCGTTTATACCCAACATAAGATTCGTGTGAAGAGCTTGACGAGATAGACGATGATGGCGATGATGAAGAGCTTGACGAGATAGACGATGGTTGCGATGATGAAGAGCTTGATGAGCTAGACGATGGTTGCGATGATGAAGAGCTTGACGAGATAGACGATGATTGCGATGTCGATCTTGGTACTCCCAATCTTTTCCTTTCTGCTTTTTGTCCTCTTTTTTCTTTTGCTAATTTTTTTCTTTCTGCATTTTTTTCTCTTTCTGCTGCTTCTGATGATCTTTCTATTATTTCAAAATCCGCTGCAGGTAACAATCTTTGTATTTCTGCTTCTTCTTCTCTTTCTTTTGCTGCTTTAGCGTCTGCTACTCGTTTGTCTTCTTGTTCTTTTGCTAGTCGTTTTGCTTCTGCTTCTGCTGCTTCTACTTTTTCTTTTGCTCTTTTTCTTTCTTCTACTTCTCTTATTTTCTCTGGAGTAGCAGTCCTTCTGTTTACAAGGCTCGCGTTCTTTTTATCGCATGAGCTTAAAGCAAGACTAAATGCAACAAATACGCTTAATGTTGCTTTTAGTTTCATCGTTATACTCCCTTTTTGCTTGTGGTTTTTTTACAATAGACCTCTTGCATAACTAAGTATTAAATTCAGAATTACAAATACCTGAAACCCAAGTTAAATCGCAGTCCAAAGGGTCTTTTGCTATTACTTATCTATTCTTTAGACTATTTTGAACCTTTTAACAAATACTTTTGATATTTTCCACTATAATCCTTTTTTGATGAAATCTCCCTATTTAACTCTTTATCTTCTTTTGTCAGCGGGTAAAGTAGCTAGTAGTCCATAAGAATAATCATTGAAGCATTACTCAAGCAACTAGAA
>BNVB01000214.1 GCA_025997795.1 Spirochaetia bacterium
TATTTTATCCTGGGTTGTATCAACGATAATCTCAGAAAAGCAGCCCTTAAACTGATTATGATTTAACAGGGCGGACAATTCTTTTTCCCTTTGATTAATTCCCCGGTAGCCGACTTTAAGCTTATTATGCTCCAGTTCAAGAAAAATATCCCTGCCGGCATCTATGCGTTTATATGCGTAAGAGCCTTCTATAATAAAATCTTCCTTGATATATTGAGACACGTATTCGTAAAAAAACAACGCCTCATCCGCCGTCCTGGAACATATCGCAATCAAGTGGACGGCAACGTTTTTTTCAGCATTATTATAAAGTCTTGACAAGTAATCATAAAGCCTTTTGTCTGCTTTTGCCATAGGAGATTCAAGTAATTTTCGTTCTTTTTTAACGTCCACAATCCAGCCAGTCAAAATTTCCGCTCCGTCGGGAACGAAAGCGCTTATACAGTTCACCACTTTACCAAAATCCTCAACGGTCATGCTGGAAAAACTACTGTACACGCACACTATTAATTTCTCAAAGTTTTTGAATTGTCCGGAGGCAAGCAGCGTGGTCAGCGCAACAGGCAGATTGGTGAGTGTGCGGGTAATGCGCCGGGAAACCAGTTTTCCGGGGGTCAGCAAAAAGTTTTCTATATTCATCGGATCCCAATGAATAGTATTGTGACGGCTTATCAAGTCATTAAAAACCTGCTTGCACCGGGAATCAATCACATGGTCAATTGTTGCAATGTCATATATTCCGGTCTCATCTTTTAATGTTAGGGTCATGTTTGTTTCTCCTTTACTTTTCATCCCGCTCAAACGCGAGGCTGCAAATGCTTGAGTATTCCTTCCCGGTTAATTTGGCGGTATTGACAAATCTGAGCGCCTCGCCGTCCTGTTTAACGGCGGCGAAAAACAGCTCCCTGGTCCTGAATTGTTCAGGCACATATTTAAGCGCTTTTCCGTAACTGCCTACGGCTATGTGGCACAATTCCTCCGTTATCATTTCCGGGGGAATTTTTTTTATCCAATACCCATCTTTTTCGATGGCAAGACGCCAGAGTTCGGCGGTCCGGTACTGGACAGGGATACAGTCAATCGCGTCCGCGTGGCTGGTAACGGCTTGGCGGCA
>BNVB01000215.1 GCA_025997795.1 Spirochaetia bacterium
CGGGGAATACTATGGTTTGGCTGGTGTTGTGTATCGTGATATCCGGTATTTTATAGATTCTATGAAAGCGGTAGGAATAACCATGCCAGGTAATCGTGAACCGGTTAATGATTGTTTCTACGGCGAAGGGCTCCATCTCTACTATCCACGAACCATCAGCACCTGTGGTATCGATCATCCGCCCCAATTCTTCATTATCGTGATAAAGCCACAGCTCAACACTTTGGGGCGCGCCGTCGATGGTTACCGGCAGATTACCGGTAAGGGTTATAGCCTCGTAGTCTATGGTCCCCAGGTCAATTCCGGTTATGTTTTTTGTCCCAACCCTTATACTTCCCGCTTCTTTTTTAAAACTGTAACAGGCATTTCTAAAATCGGTGTATACGCGAAAGTAAACATCCGCTGACTGATTCTGAACCGGAAATTTCATGGTCCAGTTGAACCTGCCGTTCTCTGCCCAGGTAAGCCCGGAATAAGCGCCTGATTCCCCCAGGGATTCTTTGCCGTTATAGGAATGAGGTCCGTCGCTGAAAATATAAGCCACGACAGTAGGGGCATAGGGATACACCAAAGAAAGGCCGCTCCCGTCAGTAATAAAGCAGTCCGCCTCGGTAAGGGGAAAAGAGTTTTTGGTAACCACCAGGGTCCCGCTCAGGGTAATGTGCCGGGTATCTGGACTAGCAAAAAAATGATCGCAGCCTGTCAGGACAAGAACGGCGGCCAAAACAAAGGCACAGCCTGTTTTACCGAATTTTTCCTTCGTCTTCATAACAAAACTCCCCCTATTTCATATATTATACACCATAATGGACCAAGCATCAAGAAAAATTCTGTACCGGGTTGTAAATCCTGGTAAAACTATAGTGGTATGCACTGCTGTCCGGTTTAAATGAGAAAACAATAAAATAGCTTGTATTTTGACCCTTGAAATGGTATAAAGGATTCACCACAAATCATTATGCCATAAGGAAATACAAGCTATGACCTCGGACTAAAAGTCCGCGCATACCACCGTTTTATCCAGTTTGACAAGCCACCTAAGCAGATCGGAATTTGAAAAGGCCGTAAAAGACCATCAGGGGGACAAGGGGGTGCGGGCCCTGATTTCTTC
>BNVB01000216.1 GCA_025997795.1 Spirochaetia bacterium
AGGCTTTTACTTCCGAGGAAGATGAACTTTTATCGGGATTTATCATCATAAATATAGACGGGATGAAACTGGGAGTCATTATTGACCGGGTTTCCCGGGTAGTAACGGTAGAACGGGAGCAAATTCAGCCCCCGCCCCAGATGCTTACCGGCATAGGATCGGAGTATATAGAAGGGGTAATCCGCCAGGAAGAAGGGTACCTTATCATCCTTAATATCCGGGATCTCTTTAACCCCCGTGAACTGCAGAAAATCGCCGAACTGAGAAGGTAGGCAATTCTTTAATCGCCGAACTACGAAGGTAGGCGATTTTTGATTGCCGAACGGTAAAGGTAGTTTTATTCCCCTTTTTATGATAAACTCACTACATGAAGATTGAAGTCTACTCTCCAACCATCAGACGGAAGGAGATGGATGCTGTGCTTACCGCCATGGTGGAAGACCAGGTTGGGCCCGGCGAACATACGCGGTTTCTTATCCATACCGCCAAAGAAATACTTGGTTTTGATTACTGTCTTGCCCTGCGGAGTCCTGTTTTTGCCCTCCAACTGGCCCTCCAGGCCATGCTGGCCCGGCAGGCCGCTTCCGGGGATCCGGCGGTTTCACCGGTTTTGGCGGACTCTGGCGGGGCCGCGGCAGATACGGCAGTTCATTCTGCCGGAGCCGAAGACAAAGATGTACCCAAGGGCCGGGGGGTAATCATTTCCGCCCTTTCGCCCCTCTACTATGACCGGGTAATCCGCGGTTTGGGGCTTATTCCGCTTTATTGCGATACCGCCGAAGACAGCCCCCTTATGGCCCGGGAAAAAATCGAAGCTCTTTTGGCGGCAAAACCCCTTTGTGTGGTTTTCCATGAAACTTTGGGATACCTGCCCGAGGCGGATTTTTTTGCAGACCTTGGTATCCCGGTTATAGAAGATGCTTCCCAAAGTGCCGGAACAATGTTGGGTGCGGAAAAAAGTGAGGCTGAGACCGGAATTGCCGGGAGCGGAACTGCCGCGGCCGGAACTGTCGGGGGCGGAGCCGCTGGGTCCTTTGGGACCCTGGCGATTCTGGGACTGGAAGAACGGGATATGGTTACCGCCGGGGGAGGGGCGCTGC
>BNVB01000217.1 GCA_025997795.1 Spirochaetia bacterium
CCGGGATATACCCCGGTTTTGTTGCTGCTTCTTGGTCTTTTCCTGATATTTTTTATCCAAGAATTCTCCGACCGTCTGACACCCAGCCTTTACCATGTCGTTTGGATTCATGGCAAGAAGCTTCACAAACCGCTCATCTTTTTTCAGAGCATCTTCAGGGGTCATGCCCATAAGGCTTTCAAATTTTTTCGCAAATTCTCCGAAATTCTTGATCTTTGTTTCCAGCCCCTTCTCCAGGGACGGCCGGTCATGGCGGGCCCCGGTAACTTCCCGGTACTGCCCGCGGTCAAGGCCAAAGGGCTTTCCGGCGTATTCCCAAAAATCGTCCTGGAGTTCCCGGAGCCGGTACCGGGTACCGCCGATAAAATGCTTGGCGTTAAGCTGCCCATCTTTCATGGGCATAATCAAAATATGGGAATGCGGGGTAGTCTCGTCCAGATGATGGGCGATATGTAAGACGTTTCCGGCGCCGAAGGTCTTTTTGGCCCATTCGTCGGCTCTGGCGATATATTCCGGTGTCGCTATTCCGGCGTGGGAAGCTCCCATCCAAACCTCGATAGCGTGAACTCCATTTTTGCGGATTTTTTTAGGCCTGGTTTTATAATACTGCTTCATCGCTTCATCCACGGTACTTGAAACCTCGTTAAGATGGGACCTTGAAGGTTCAGCATTTTCCGGCATTTTTTCCCGAGTGTTGTGTTTCAGTATTCCCCGGACATCTGCGGCGGTTTTATATTTTTCGATTCGCATGATACAGTAATTCATCTTGACACCCCTTTACCCGGCAGGTTATAAGCATAAAGCCGGATACATTCTGTAGTAGGTCGGGAGGTAGAGGCCCGGGAGGCAGAATGGAACGGCCCTGAAAGTGTGAGGTAATTTCCCAGCAGGGCTGGTCCGGTTTTGTATAAGGTTCTGGATTTTGGCGAGGAGGCAATTGGTGCCGGCCCCAAAGTCCGGAACCTTTTCTGTCATTTTCACCTTGATATGCCTTTCTGCTGGTGTTCTTCTTTTTGCCGCTGTACTTCCTCCAAGTCCTTTGCGATGATTCCGCATAGACTGCTTATTTTGTTACAGGCCTT
>BNVB01000218.1 GCA_025997795.1 Spirochaetia bacterium
CTCACGGTATGCCTCAAGCAATTTCCCCGGCGTTTTGTTCATGCGGATTTTTTTTGATAATTCCGTATTTTCCCAATCGGCAGATTCGTCGTTGAATGGTTGCGTCAATATGGCTCGTTTCTTCACTGAAACACGATACATACTTATTTATATCATAAATGATACATGAAAGCGAGGTAAATGCAGGAACACCATGGCTTTGGCATATAATCGCCCTCGGGAACGGTTTCCGCCCAACAAGCCTTGAAAACCTTACAAAGATGAGGTAACTATATTGTAATGAGCCGGTAAGGGTCGTTTCGGACGTTGGCTAAAGGGGACGGTTATACCGTCAGCACTAGGCACCTTATCAGGTCATTTTGCCAGACACGGGCATTTACCATGTCTTTGGCGTATAATCGCCTTCGGGAACGGTAATGGAAAAAGTTTCGCCCGTAGGTTCAATCACATAGAAGCCGTTTTGCAGGGCATAGTCTTTTACATTTTTAGTCATAACCACCCCCGCTATGGCCCCTAAAAACTTTCGCCTGTCGCCTTTTAGATCGGCCCAGGTACGCATCTTTTTAAGACGCTCCACATGGCCATTGACATCTTCGGTGGTGGGTTTGGTTTTTGTTTCAACCAGCAATGCCTTTTCGCCATTTTCCAGCAATACATCAACTTCAAAAAGAAATTTGCCGTCCTTGTCCACAATTTCTTTATCCTTGGAAGTTTCCTGAAAGGACAGTCCGATTTCCTTGAATTTCGCTTTTAGATTGGGGGCAACCATGTATTCAACAATTTCGCCAAAGCGGTTGTGTATACCTCCAAGCTGTTTGGCATTCTCCCTGACAATACGGTCTGTTTCCTTCAACTGCTGATCGGTTTCCTTTAAAAACTGGGCATGTTCCCTCAATATTGCCCATATTTCGTCTGCGGCAGCTTTCCACTCGGGTATTGTTTGCGCTGTTTCCATCATGAGGCTCCTGTCTTTAATATACCGCATTTTCGTTTTTTGATACCCCCAAACTATGGCATTTTCCCGGTTTCCGCCCACCAAACCTTGAAAACCGTACAAAGATGAGGTATACTG
>BNVB01000219.1 GCA_025997795.1 Spirochaetia bacterium
GCTTCGTCTTTGATCCGCACCCCGTGGTGAACTTCGTACCGTTCCTGGAGTCCCCGCAGTATGGCGATGGTATCCGCCACACTGGGTTCGGAGGTATAAACCTGCTGAAAACGCCGTTCCAGGGCAGCATCCTTTTCAATGTGTTTGCGGTATTCGTCCAGGGTTGTGGCGCCGATACAGCGGAGTTCCCCCCGGGCCAGGGCCGGTTTTAAAAGATTGCTCGCATCGGTGGCGCCTTCGGCAGCGCCGGCCCCCACCAGGCTATGCAGTTCATCAATAAAAAGGATAATTTTTCCATCGGCGGCCTGCACTTCGTGGATAACCGCCTTGAGGCGTTCCTCAAACTCGCCCCGGAATTTTGCCCCCGCCACAAGGGCACCCAGATCAAGGGCAAGCAGTTTCTTGCCCTTGAGCCCCTCGGGCACATCCCCGGCGACAATACGCCGGGCAAGGCCCTCGGCAATGGCGGTTTTTCCCACGCCGGGCTCGCCGATAAGTACGGGGTTGTTTTTGGTCCGCCGTGAAAGAACCTGCATTACCCGGCGAATTTCTTCGTCCCGGCCGATAACGGGATCAAGTTTTTCCTGCCGGGCCAGGGCGGTAAGATCCCGGCAGTATTTGTCCAGGACCTGGTACTTATCCTCGGGGTTTTGATCCGTTACCCGCTGGTTGCCCCGGATAACCTTTAGAGCCTCCAGAATGGCCAGCTTGTTTACCCCGGCGCGCTTTAAAATATCCGGGGCTTTGCCGTCGGAAACAGCAATGGCCAAAAGCAAATGTTCGGTGGAAACAAATTCATCTTTAAGGGCGGCGGCTTCCGCTTCTGCCTTGGCAATAAGTTTTCCGGCGGCGCTGGAAAAAAAGAGCTGCGCGGCATCGCCGTAAATTTTTGGTACCGCCGCCACCAAAAGATTTGTCTCCTCCAGGAGATGGGCGGCATTGGCCCCCACCCGTTCTACCACAGGCCGGACGATGCCGTCTTCCTGTTCCAGGAGCGCCTTAAGCAAATGTTCCGTTTCTATCTGGGAATGATCGTTCTGCTGGGCAATGTTTGTTGCCCCGTCCAAAACTT
>BNVB01000220.1 GCA_025997795.1 Spirochaetia bacterium
TTCTCATCCCTCTTCGACTTCTTCGACCTGGCGGTTTAAAAGTCAAAGCCCAGTCTGTCCACAAAGCCGGACATTAGCCCGCACTTTGTGGACAGACACTTACTGCGTTACTGCGTTAGAAAGCCCGTAACTTGGCACGAAAATTGCTCTCTCTCTCTCTCTCTCTCATAGTCCTTTAACAAAAATTCTTTTCCCGCTGAACTTGTCCATAAACCCAAGATCTCCGGGTTCCGCTAAAGCGGAACCCCGGTTTCCACTAAAGTGGAACCCTTTTCCTCTAAAGAGGAACCCTTTCCACTCAACCCTTTTTGTCTCAAACCCTGCCATGACAGGGAAAAATTTATAGAGGAGTAAAGAAATGAAAAAGAAAGTACAGTTTTTAACGGGAGCGGTTTTTACAGCAATGCTGTTTGCTGCGGTTTTATCCTGCGGCGGCGGAGCAGGCGGCGAGACCACCTATGACATCGGCGACACCGGTCCCGGCGGCGGGAAAATTTTCTATGTAAATGCTGCAGGTTTTGCCGTAAGCGGTAAAGGAACCTGCAAGTACCTGGAAGCGGCTCCGGCGGATATAAGCGGAACCTTTGCATGGGCTTCCGGTAGCTTTACCAGTACCGAATTATCCTGCACATCAATGGACATTGGGACAGGCTATGCCAATACTCAGGCGATACTGAAAAAAGACCCTAACGCACCTGCGGCAGACGCCTGCGATAAATACACCAACGGCGGCAAAGACGACTGGTTCCTCCCCAGCGCGGATGAACTTACCGCGCTGCGGGGTAAAAAAGCTGCTATAGGCGGTTTTGCTGTCCTTCATTACTGGAGTTCGAGTGAGGTAGATGCAGGCGGCGCGTGGGCTCCGGATTTCAGCGATCCCCCTCTATCCAACTTGTGGGCAAAGACTGATAATAATAAAGTCCGTCCCATCCGGGCTTTCTAACGCAGTAACGCAGTAAGTGTCTGTCCACAAAGTGCGGGCTAATGTCCGGCTTTGTGGACAGACTGGGCTTTGACTTTTAAACCGCCAGGTCGAAGAAGTCGAAGAGGGATGAGAA
>BNVB01000221.1 GCA_025997795.1 Spirochaetia bacterium
GCGGCATGAATTCACACCTGGCCAAACCTATCGAAATAGACAAATGCCTGGAGACAACTTTTCGTCTCTTAAAACTATAAGGAATGGATGCCGCGGGTTTTGGAATGGATGCCGCGGGGAGTGGAATGGAAACCGCGGGTTATTTCCCGGACTTTTTTTCAAAGTGGGAAAAGGTCATGGAAAAAGTTGCCCGGCCCTGGCTTACACTGCGAAGGGCTGTCATAAAACCGAACATCTTTGCCATGGGGGCGGCTGCTTTTACTTCATCGCCGCCGCTTTTGGAATCCAAACTTTGTACCTGGCCGCCCCGCTGGGTAACGAGGCTTATTACTTCGCCCACAAATTCCTTGGGCGAAAAAAGATCCACCGCCATGATAGGCTCCAGAAGCAGGGGGGCTGCTTCCCGGGCGGCTTCGTCAAAACCCATACTGGCACAGGCTTCGTAGGCAAATTCCGTGCCGCTTAATTCCGAATAGTCTATATCAACAAGACTTACACCAATGTCGATACAGGGGTACCCAAGGACTATACCCGAACCAAATGCCCCGTTAATACCCCGCTCCACGGCCAGGAGTATTTCTTCCGGAACCTTGGCTTTGTTTTTTATGGCACAGGTATAACGGTTTCCCGATCCCCGGGAGAGCGGTTCCAGCCGCAGGGTAAGGGCGGCGGCATTTTCTTTGCCGGCGATAACCCGGGAAAAGTGTTCCGTCCGTTCCACGGTTTTACCCACCGATTCCCGGTAGGTAACCTGGGGGTTTCCCGCCCGGGCCTGGAGGCCGTAATCTTTAAGAATTTTTGTAACCAGTACATCCAGGTGGAGTTCCCCCATGCCGGAAATAATAAGCTGGCCCGTTTCTTCGTTTTCCCGGGCGGTAAAGGTGGGGTCCTCCCGGGAAAGAATCTCAAGAATTTCCTTAAGTTTGTCCCCCTCGGAAATAGTTTTGGGTTCCAGGGATACGGAAATAACCGGTTCGGGAAACTGCATGGTATCCAGCACTACGGGCCAGCCTTCGCTGCCCACGGTGTCGCCGGTCTGGGCCAGCTTCATGCCGA
>BNVB01000222.1 GCA_025997795.1 Spirochaetia bacterium
CGGACCAGCGCCGTACTTCCTTTAAGGAAGTACGGAAGCGGTCCGCCCTGGCCCCCGTATTGGGCATTGACGAAGGCCTTTCCCGCCGGGACTGCGATTTTCTTGTAGATTTGCTCCCCGGCCTTCCCGGCAAAGAAAGACCCAATCTCTGTGCTCCCGCTCTTTTGTCCCTGCCCCAAAAACGGCGTCCTTCTTTTGAAACATCCGGCGAAAAATCCCTGCGGGTACTTATCAGTTTTGGCGCCGAAGATCCCTCGGCCCTTACCGTGGATACGGCCCTGACATTACAGTCCGCCGTACAAGCGGAATTTTTTTCCCTTACCGTCATATTGGGACCCCTCCGGCAGAACAACAGACAAGACCGGCCTTTTCTAGAAAAAGCCGGTTTTACGGTCATTGAAGGTTCCGCTTTTGAAGCCAATGCCGGTAAATCCGGCGGTAAATCCGGCGGAAAAAACAGCGCTTTTTCCCTGGGGGAAATTTTTGCCGATTACGATCTGCTTATTACCCACTTTGGCCTTGGCGCCTTTGAAGCCCTTGCCGCCCGCCTTCCGGTACTGCTTGTTAATCCCAGCCCTTACCACCAGCAATTGTCCCGGTATGCAGGGCTTCCCACCATGAAAGGTACGGGCAAGCGGGCTTTGCCCGGCCTTGCCCCTGCCTTGTGCGAAAAAAAATCTGCCGCCTCATGGAAAAAAATCACCCGGCAAAGTGAAGAAGCTGCCATAAGATGGGGATTGGCGGAGCGGACGGATACGGATCTCAGTTCCCTGTTACTCACGGCGCTTCCCCAGGTGTACCGGAACTGCCCCCTCTGCGGAAAACCCCATAACCTGGTAAAGAGCCCTGGATTTTCACGGAATATACGTTTTCCCGGTAGAACCTATCGGTCTTGTTCCTGCGGTACCGTATATATGAACCGCCTCGATCCACCGCCGGTGGAATATAACCAGGATTATTTTTTTGCCGCTTACCAAAAACAGTACGGTAAAACCTATCTGGAAGATTTTCCCCATTTACAAAAAGCCGGAGAACGGCGGCTTATCCATATCCG
>BNVB01000223.1 GCA_025997795.1 Spirochaetia bacterium
CCGGGTAAATCTATACCGGTAAGTTCCCCATACCCAAAGGCGCTGGCATAACGGTTGATCCGGTCCACCCCCACATTGTCCCGGCCGGCTACCCAAAAGTAAATGTCACAGGAAACAGCCAGCGCCTGCTGGAGGTTTACCCAGCCATGTCCGCCTCTGGCCCAACAGCGCCAGAGGCGGTTGCCGTAGTCAATGCCGCCGGTACAGTTGATCCGCAGTTCGGGGTTTATAAGGTTTTCCGACAAAAGGGCTGTGGACATAAGGATCTTAAAGGTTGACGCCGGGGGATAACTGGACTGGATTGCCCGGTTCAGGAAGGGATTATTGGCATCCGCTATAAGGGCGGAATATTCCTGGGATATACTGCTCCGGTTAAAGAGGTCCGGATCGTACCAGGGATAGGAAACAAGGGCCAGAATTTCCCCATTGGGTTTCATCACTACCACCGCACCCATGCGTTTACCCAGAGCCTTTTCTGCAAGAAGCTGGATGTCCCGGTCTACGGTAAGGACCAGGTTTTTCCCCATGGAAGGAGGTTCCCGAACGATGTTGCTGCTCCGCGAAATAAGCTGGCCCTGGACATCCACGGTTCTTGTTTCCTGGCCGTCCCTGCCCCGCAGTATTTCGTCATACTGCCGTTCAATACCCATTTTTCCGATCACATCACCCTGTTGATAACCCTGGTTATAAAGCTGGGTCAGTTCTTCCCGGGTAATGTTCCCCACATAACCGACAATATGGGAAAGACTGCCAATTTCGCCATAATTGCGCACCGGTTTTGGCTGCCAGCTTAGACCCGGAAGGGAATCGAGGTTTTCCGCTAAAACAGCGATAGTTTCAAAGGGTACATTGGCGGCTATGTCCAAAGGCTGATAGAGGGAGTAATATTGGGGAGGAATTTGTTCGTCAACCCTCGCCCTGGGCACTCCCAAAAAGCCGGCCACACGGGTAATAAGATCGGCCATTTGGCCTTCGGGAACTTCTGCGGGGGTAATGGTAACCGCAAAGGTATCATTGTTTACCACAATGGGATTGGCAAAATTACGGT
>BNVB01000224.1 GCA_025997795.1 Spirochaetia bacterium
ACCGCCTCAAGGATCTGCCTGCTCCCAACAGTCTGCTCTTCCATGGCATTGCGGATATTTTCTTCCTGCTGGAGTACGGTCTTAACCCCCGAATCGATAGCTTCGAATTTGCCCAACACGCCGTTGGCCGCCGTCTGTATTTTGTCGATGGAGTCGGTAATTTTTTTCAATACCGTGCCGATGGTCTTTGACTGGGCCGAAGCGTTTTCCGCCAGCTTGCGGATTTCGTCGGCAACCACGGCAAAACCTTTACCCGCTTCCCCGGCATGGGCCGCTTCGATGGCGGCATTCATGGAAAGGAGGTTAGTCTGGCTGGCAATGTTTAGTATCACCCCGTTTATTTCCAGAAGCCCCGCGGATTCCCGGGCAATTTCCTGGATATCCGCCGCCACTTCTTCCAGTCCAGAACGGCCCACACCGGAAGCTTCCGAAAGGCGTTCAACATTTTCTGCGTTCATCTGGCATATCCGTGCCACCGAGTCGATGTTGGCAAGCATTTCTTCGATGGCCGAAGAAGACTGGGATACGCTGTCGCTCTGGATTACCACCTGATCGTTTAACTCCGCAATGTTGGCGGTAATCTGTTCCATGGCGGCATTGGTCTGGTTGACCGAACTGCTTTGGAGGGTAGTACGGTCTTTGATGCTTTCGATGGAAGCGCTAATCTCGTTAATCGCCCCGGAGGTTTCGCTTATATGATCGGAAAGTTCAAAACCCACATCGTCAAGGTTTTCGCCTTCGTTTTCTATGACCATGACCAGTTGTTTAAGATACTCCGCTATCTTGTTAAAAGAAGCGGCCATGGCCCCCAATTCGTCGGCCCGTTTAAGGATTACCGGATGGGACAGGTCTCCACCGCCGGCCTGTTCCATAAGCGCCGCAGACCTGGTCAGGGGAGCGCTTACCAGAATACGGAAAACCAGGATATTTAATACCGCAGCCAAGAGGATAAGGGCCAAAGTACCGCCTGTAAAGAGCGGGGAACCAGGAGGGAAAACAGACCCCAGAAAATAGAGGCCCGCTGCGGCCGCCAGTGCAATTA
>BNVB01000225.1 GCA_025997795.1 Spirochaetia bacterium
TGTTGTCCAGATATTTGCGAGATCATTCATTACTGCCATATCTTCCTTATTGGAACATATTTTTGAAATGATTCTTTTCTCAGTTTCATTCGACATTTTATTGCCTCCTAAAAATTTTACCAACTCAATATATTGGTCTAAATATACTTTCCCAAGATTGCTACCAGCTTTTTCTTTACATTTTGTCAGAAAATTATGCACATAATCAATTTGTGTTTCTGAATTGATAGATGGCAGAATTGCTAACTTTTCATTCACAATATCTTTATATTTTTCATATTTACTAGAATAATTGAAAGATGGTTTTTTTTCTGGTGATAATGGCAAATACACAATAGCAACAACACCAATGTTACGATTTTCGCAATATTCGTAATATCGCGGTAATTGATCCGGTTGGTCAGGGGCATCATTTATTTTATTTTCAATGATTATCCCCTTTTTCGTTTCGTTTGAACTTTCACTGATCACCAATATATCTATTCGTCCATACTCCCGAACGACTGATATATTGCTCACAAAGTTTTTGGTTTGTATTTTGGGATTTAGTTCATGCAATAAATTTAAAAAAAACTGCAAATATTGCGGATTGCCAATTTTTTTATCAGTATTCGGATCTAACAAAAGGCTAAGAATATCAGAATGGAAGTTTTCTCTATAGTATATATCAGAAATAGATGTAAAAAAATTGAAACCTAAATTACCATCAATATGGTATTTTTCAAGAATCCCTTGTCGCTCTTTTGATAGAGGTACAAGTGAATGCAAAAATTTTGAAATTTGCTTTAAATACTCGTCACTAATGCTACGGTAAATTGAAAACATATTTTTAGTTGTTTGCCCCAAAGAATTTGTCATTCCCTCTCCTTATTTCCATTATATTACTCACCCCAACCCCTGTCAAGCACTCGAATTGCGCCACGTTAAAACTAACCATTGAGAAACGAATGCGCCACGTAAAAATCTAACCATTCGGACACACTACTACCGGCATAAGCCGGAGGAACTGAATGGGGTTTACTATGGCGGAAAAGAA
>BNVB01000226.1 GCA_025997795.1 Spirochaetia bacterium
GATATTGGAAATTGGATAATTATGTTGTGTTACAATCTGATTTGTATGAAGCGGCATATTATGTTATTGAACCATTGATTGAAATGCTAAATGAAACAGATGATAAAGATTTTATTATAGAATTTATTTTGCATTGATTTTTTTGTTAATTTTATAAAAAATCCTTCCAGGCTTTCTTCTACTTTTACAGTAGTTATTCCAATATTTTCAGTAAAATACCAATTATGAACCGCATATGCTCCTGTTGTCTTTCCAGTCCAACCAAAGGCATTATTTTTGTATGTATGTATTTTTGATTTATAACTTAATCCATCGGCGGTGCATTTAAAATTTGCATTTTCAGCCAATGGATCTAATAATTCACTTTTTGTAACAGCCTTACGCCAATTTGCCCAATTATTAATATCACTTAATGTTTTTATTATTTTTTCTATTGGGGCATTTATTATAATTTCATTATTTCCAATTACAGGAGCGTTTTTATTTATATCCATATTCATTATACCATTTCCTTCTGTATTATTATTCGGTTGACTTTTGCAACCTATAAACAATAATGTCATTATTATTAGCCAAAAAAACCTATACATAATGTAATATAACAGTTTTTCATAATTTTGTCAAGTGTTTTTATATATATTTACACAAAACTTAGCCCCAATTGCGCTTAACGTTCCGGCTGTTTACGACGTTTTTTGTTGCCCGATAAAGGAAACCGTAGGTTTCCAGGGCAACAAAAAATGTGGCGGAGAAAAAACGCACAAAGGGCGTAAGCCCGACTGCGTTTTTTCGTAGCCCGAGCCGCCTACTGGCGGCGAAGCGTAAACAGTCCTGTTATGTGTCGTTAAATCTTGCTACGAAGCGCCCGGCTCGGAAGCCGGGCGTGTTTTTATTTAATCAAGATTTATATTATTCCAATTTGATGGACTATATTCAATACTAACAGTTGTTTGTTCTATTGATATAGGGTTTTTTGAAACATAAGCCTTGTTAGCTGTATCAAAAGATATTGAAATATAATAATTGCCAGTACC
>BNVB01000227.1 GCA_025997795.1 Spirochaetia bacterium
ATATTCGGCGGATGGAAGAGGAGATACTCCGGTTATTTTTGCCGCCACCCAAAGCAAGGGCCTCTGGTCCTACCGTATAAGAAAAAACGAACCCCAGTGGAACGGCGAGGATAACAGCGATTGACTTGTTTGCCGCCGCGGGGAAAACGGTACGGGATGGCCCCCTGGCGGACCGGATGCGTCCCCAAACCCTGGACGAGGTAATCGGTCAGGATCACATTGTCGGCCCCGGCCGGCTCCTCCGCAGGGCTATTCAGGCAGATCGGCTTTCATCGGTTATTTTCTACGGCCCTCCCGGTACGGGTAAAACAAGCCTGGCCCGGGTAATTGCCAATACCACCAAAAGTGTTTTTGAAAGCCTCAATGCCGTACTTTCCGGGGTCAAAGATATACGGGAAGCCATAGACCGCTCCGATGAACGGCGGCGGCTCTATGGCAGGCGGACTATCCTTTTTGTGGACGAAGTTCACCGCTGGAACAAGGCCCAGCAGGATGCCCTGCTCCCCTGGGTAGAAAATGGTACGGTCATCCTGGTGGGGGCCACCACAGAAAATCCTTTTTTCGAGGTAAACCGGGCCCTGGTAAGCCGGAGCCGTATCTTCCAGCTTAAAAGTCTTACCCCGGCGGATATGAAAAAAGCCGCCCTCCGTACCCTGGCCAATAAGGAACGGGGTTACGGCAAATGGCAGATTGGCTTTGCCGAGGGGGCCCTGGAACATCTCCTGGAAACCGCCGGCGGTGATGCCCGGAGCCTGCTTAACGCCCTGGAACTGGCCATTGAAACATCGGTAGAAACCTGGCCCCCGGAAGAAAAAACCGCCATCACCATCACCATGGAAGCAGCAGAAGAAAGCATCCAAAAACGGGCGGTGCTCTACGACAAAGAAGGGGACTACCACTTTGACACAATCAGCGCCTTTATCAAAAGTCTCCGGGGCAGCGATCCCGATGCGGCCCTCTACTGGCTGGCAAAAATGATCCGGGCCGGGGAAGATCCGGGTTTTCTTTTTAGACGGATGATTATCCTGGCCA
>BNVB01000228.1 GCA_025997795.1 Spirochaetia bacterium
CCCAGGGGCCCGGAAAGTTCCAGTTCCTGGCCGGGACTTAGGGAGGATAAAACTTCCGTACCCCGGCCCCGGCGGAGGATAAGAAAACTTAGTTTGAAGCAGGTCTTTCCGGTTTTTTGGTCCGGCTCTGTTTCTTCCCAAAGAGCGGCGGAAATGGGCCGGGGAAGAAACAGGGGGGATTGCCGGGGTTTAAGCATAAAAAACTGGCCCGGCCGGGGAGCCGGTCCCGGCCAGGTACAGTCCAGCCGGAAGATTTCTTTTGTAACGGAGGTAACGGTTATAACGGTACCGGAAGCAAAACGGCGCATGATTTAAACAGCCGGAAAAGCGGCGTTTTTAAGTGCGTTCCGCATGGCCATGGCCGATTCCGCCGCCGCTTCTGCGGCAAAGGCATTGTCTACATCCGGCACAAAAGCCTTATCCGCTTTTGTGCCGGAGTCCCCGGCCTTCCCTTCCCATGCCTTAAGGATGGACCGGGAAGCATTTACCACACCGCCGTTGCCGTTATGGAGGAACAGGGCAGCATCGTCCGCCGCACCGCCCTGCGCGCCATAACCGGGTATAAGGAAAAAGAGGCTGCCGTAACGTTTGCGGATAAGCGCCGCTTCTTCCTTTTCGCTGCCGGATTTTGGGTCCGCTCCGGTTACTGCACCAAAAGCGCCGTAACCGGAGCTGCCACGGTACTTTTCTGCCAGGGTCGCAAGTTTATCTCCCACCGCATGGTAGAGCCGCCTTGAGCCGGGGATATTTTTGCCTGCCGTTTCATTGCCACCATCTGCGGAGGTCTCTGCGGAAGTTTCCGCCAATTTTAGGTATTCAAAATCCTTCATTCCCTTATTGCTGGTGCGCATTAAAACAAAAGCTCCCTTACCCTTTGTTTCCGCCCAGGAAAGCCAGGGTTCTATGGAGTCCATTCCCATGTAGGGTGAAAGAGTTACAAAGTCCGCTTCGAGGTCTCCCTCGAAGTGGGCTTTTGCATACTGGCTTGCGGTATCAGCAATGTCGCCGCGTTTGATGTCGGCAAT
>BNVB01000229.1 GCA_025997795.1 Spirochaetia bacterium
AACGGTATCGGCATGGGCCTTTCCATGACCTTTGTGCTGCTTATGTCAGAACTGGTAATCAGCCTGTTCCGCAAACTTATTCCCAACTCAATCAGAATCCCCATCTTCATCATTGTCATTGCCGCTTTTACCACGGTAATTGATTATGTGCTTAAGGCGTACTTTCCCGATCTTTCCCGGGCCATGGGGGTTTTTATTCCCCTCATCGTGGTAAACTGTATTATCATGGGCCGGGTGGAATCCTTCGCTTCCAAACAGCCGCCGCTTTATGTAATTCCCGACGCTCTGGGTATGGGGCTGGGTTATACCTGGGTACTTACGGGCATTGCCGTAGTCCGGGAACTCCTGGGGAACGGTACAATCTTTGACCTTGAAGTATTCAACGGCCTGATACAATGTATCAATAAGCTGTTCCCCAAACTTGCCCTGGCCGAATATGAACCCATACTGTTTTTTACGCTGGCGCCGGGGGGCTTCTTTGTGTTTGCCCTCTTTATTGCCCTAAACCTTGCCTTTAAGCAGGTAAAGAGCGGGACAAGTGAAGCCGACTGCACAAGCTGTCCTGCTGTGGGCTGCGCGGGCTGTAGTATCGGCGAACGAAAAATGCCGGAGGCAAAAGCGGCCAGTGGTATGGATGCCGCGGCAGATGTTTCGGCCAGTGGAATGGATGCCGCAGTAAATGAAGGAGGGCAGGGATGATCCTCTTTAAGATTTTTATTTCCGCCTTGCTTATTGACAACGTAATTCTTATGCGCTTCCTGGCCCTTTGTCCCTTTATTGGGATGAGTACCGATGAAGATAAATCCATTGGCATGGGCCTGGCGGTTACCTTTGTAACGGTTCTGGCTGCCGCTGTTACCTGGCCCATCTTCCGTTTTGTTCTTTCCAGGGATGGCATTTTTGGTACCTTTACCATGCCCGGCGGCGCCGAAGGAAGCCTGGAATTTTTACAGATTTTGGTGTTCATTCTGGTTATTGCATCACTGGTACAGCTGGTGGAATTCTTTCTTAAAAAGATGA
>BNVB01000230.1 GCA_025997795.1 Spirochaetia bacterium
AAGCGCCTAAACGGATACCCCTCTTTAGGCATTCCAGATTTTTCCAAAATCTGCCGAAAATAAGAATGTATGAACCAGCATATCAATTTTGAGGATAATATATTTATTCTCAACATACGAATCCGGATGATTCAGGACCTCCTTATCCTTGATACGGATGCGGATATTTTCCTTTCCAAAACAATGGACGACCTGGACTTTGTTAACGGAAGCCTCTCCAGCCTTCTTTTAAACCTGAAAGAGAATTTCCGGCTTATTGACCGGGACGAACAGTTCCACAATCTTTTGGAAACGGAACGGCAGTTCCGCGAAGTGTTGGGCGAACTGGACCGGGGCGAGGGAAACATTTCCGCCATCCGCTACCCGGAACTTCGGGAACGGATAGAGCTTTTTGAGGGCCAATCCAGAGATCGTCAGCATTCCATAGAAGATCTAATAACCGAAACAAAACACTTTACCATGGAACCGGTAGTAAGCCGCGATGAACTCCACGAACTCCTGGGCCGCTAAAGCGGGGTTTGCTTGAGGATATCCGGGGGAAAGCTGGCGGGAAGGGCTGTACAGGTTCCGCCGGGAATTATCCGGCCCGCCATGGAAAAGATGCGGGAATCGGTCTTTGCCGTATTGGGAGATTTAAGCGGCCTTTCGTTTTTAGACCTTTTTTCCGGATCCGGGGTCATTGCCCTGGAAGCGGCTTCCCGGGGGGCGGCCTTTATTGAAGCAGTGGAATCGGACCGCAAAAAACGGGCAAAACTTATCCAAAATGTTTCCCTTTCGCCAACCCGTATTAACTGCCGTTTTATGGCGGTGGAGCTTTATATAAAGCGGACAAAACGTACCTTTGATATTGTCTTTTGCGATCCCCCCTTTCCCTATCAGTTTAAGAGTCAACTGCTCCTTTCTCTGGCGGCCTCCCCTCTTGTTTCATTTGAAACCCTGGTTCTTATCCATCATCCCAGAACAGAAACAATGGCTGTTTCCCCGCTCCTAACACTCCGGGAAACCCGGTTTTACGGCA
>BNVB01000231.1 GCA_025997795.1 Spirochaetia bacterium
TTGGCCGGTAAACTATGTACCTTACCAAGAATATCGGCCGAAAGAATATGAATCCCGGCATTAACAAGGTTTTTGTAATACAGCCGTTTTTCTTCCTTGTTCAGCCAGGAACGTATAGACCCGCTTTCATCCGCGGCCAGAAGGGCGCTGTCGTATGGATGACTGTTAGGGTGAGCGGCCAGGGTAACAAGCGCATTATGCCTCTCGTGGAAATCAATGAAACGGGAAAAATTTATATCAAAAATAATGTCTCCATTGATTAGAATAAAATTGTCACCTAAGCTATCTTTACATTCAAAAAGAGCGCCCGCTGTTCCCAATGGAATTGTTTCGTTAAAGTATGAGATGGACGCGCCGAATTGTTTCCCGTCTTTAAAATAGGAAGTAATGGTTTCACCCAAATGCCCGGTTACAATAAGTATATCCGTTAATCCTTCTCTTACAAGGCATTCAATTTGATATAGAAGTATCGGTTTTCCCAGAATGGGGATCATTGGTTTTGGAATATCCTGGGCGATTTGAGCGATTCGAGTCCCTTTGCCGCCTGCCATTATAACGGTTTTCATGTTATACGCTTATCAAAATGAAACATTTATTTTCCTCTCAAAAGGGGAGGGCTGCCGGCCGGTGAATCCCAAACAACAATAGAGGGCATGGTATCTATGGTTATGGCCGATTCCGGATCTATGTCTTCACTTAGGCCCGTCTCAACATTATACCATTTTGCAGGGGCAGGAAGCGTCAGCTGCAGTATTTCAGCTTTCTTTTTATCATTCCAGAGAATCAGAATATTTTGATTATCCTTTCCCTTAAAATAGAAGGCGATAATATTTTTTGGTACCTTTTCCCGTAACGGAAACTCCGGTATATACTCGCTTCCCGCAAGAAAGCGGCCGCAGAGGCCAAAGGCTAAAAAACCGTTCTTTAAAGAATAGTCGGGAAAAGCAAGGCCAAAAAAAGGTTCAGAATCAAAATAACCGGGAGCTTCCCCTTTGTTGTGGTCATCAAAGACCT
>BNVB01000232.1 GCA_025997795.1 Spirochaetia bacterium
GACCGAAGTAACAGCGCTTATAGAAGCGATCCGTGCCGCTTTGGACCGCCGGGATTACGGGGTAGATACTTTTTCCTTTGAAAACAAGACAGAGCCCTATACTCATGGTTCTTCCGGTCCTGGTTCCTATGATATTAGTTTTAGCCTGGGCGGAGACGGAACGGTGCTCTATGCTTCCAGGCTTATGGCTCCTCTGGGAGTGCCGGTACTGCCGGTAAACCTGGGTACCCTGGGGTTTATTGCCGCGGTGCTTCCCGGTGAATGGGAAGAAACCTTTGATAAATGGGAAGCAGGGAAAGCGGTGATTTCCCGGCGGCTTATGCTGGATGTGTCGGTGGAGCGGGGGGGTAAAACGGTATTTGAGGGCTGCGCTCTTAATGATGCGGTTATTTCCGCTGCGGGCATTGCCAAACTTATCCGGCTGGAGGTGGAAGCGGAAACCGCCCGGGGGGACCGGATAGGCTTGGGACGTTTCCGCTCAGACGGCCTTATCGTGGCCACTCCCACGGGGTCCACCGCTTATTCGGTGGCCGCCGGGGGGCCTATCATTGACCCGGAAATGAACGCGGTGATCATCAACCCTATTTGTCCCTTTACGCTTGCCAACCGGCCCATTGTGGTTCCCGCGGATGAACGGATTATTACGCGCGTTGAGCAGGATCAGCGGAGCGCCGTTTTGTTAACTGTGGACGGCCAGATTACCGAGCCCCTGGAAAGCGGGGACCAGGTTATTACCCGCAGGGCTCCCCGGGAACTAAAACTTATTGCTTCGGATCGGTGGGTATTTTACCGGGCCCTGCGGACCAAACTTGCCTGGTCCGGGGGAACTTCCCAGGCGTCTTATGATGAAGGCGGAGACGACAGTGGATCCAGCTTGTTTTCGCCTGCCGGAGGCAGTAATGCTTGAAGAACTTTCGATACGGAACTATGCCTTAATTGACAGCCTTTCTATTTCCTTTGGAAACGGCCTTAACATTCTTTCCGGTGAAACCGGGGCAGGAAAATCGATCATC
>BNVB01000233.1 GCA_025997795.1 Spirochaetia bacterium
TAACAACCCCGATATCCCCGGCGGACAATTCGTCCATGGCCTCGGATTTATTGGAATGCATTCGTAATATCCGGTTGGCCCGTTCCCGTTTGCGTTTGCCTACGTTGTAGATGGCCTGGCCGGGTTTGATGGTCCCCGAATACATCCTGACATAACAAAGGCTTCCCGCTTCCCGGTCGTTTTGTATTTTAAACACCAACCCCAAAGCGGTTCCCGCAGGATCGCAGGGTACTTCCACCGTTTCTTCTTTTTTAATATGATGCCCCGTTGCGGGCCGTACTTCGTCCGGAGCGGGAAGGTAATCCACCACCGCATCGATAAGGGGCTGGACCCCTATGTTACGCCGGGACGCTCCGGTTAGTACGGGGAGCAGTTTCCGTTCCAGCGCCGCCTTACGCAGTTCTGTGCGGATTAAATCGCTGGGGATTTTTTCCCCCGCCAGGTATTTTTCGGTAATAGTATCGGAAACAGCGGAAAGGGTGTCGATAAGTTTTTCCCGCCATAGAGCGGCCAGGGCCTCCCGTTCCGCCGCCACCGGTTTCCGCGCGATTGTTTCGCCTTCGTTTCCTTCCCAGCGGAGTTCTTCCATTTCAATAAGATCGATAACCCCTTCAAAGGTATTTTCTTTTCCAAGGGGGATTTGGACAGCAGCGGTTTGGATACCAAGCTTTTCTTTTACATCCAAAAGGACCTGGAAAAAATCCGCTCCGGCTCTGTCCATTTTGTTTATATAACCAATGCAGGGTACCCCATACCGTTCCGCCTGGCGCCATACCGTTTCTGTCTGGGGCTCCACGCCTTTAACCGCATCCAGGATCGCCGCCGCTCCGTCCAGAACCCGCAGGGACCGTTCAACCTCGGCGGTAAAATCAACATGGCCGGGGGTATCAATAATATTTATCTGGTACTTGTCCCCATCGTGCGGGTCTTGGAATGGATGCCGGCGTTTCCACCAGGCGGTAGTGGCGGCGCTTTGAATGGTAATACCCCGCTCCTGCTCCTGTTCCATC